>JAILFI010000172.1 GCA_024697655.1 Clostridiales bacterium | reverse complement strand
GTCATCATCGAAAAGCCGGTCGATCACATCTACCTGGCGGCTTCTTCCGCCATGGCGCTGTTCAAGTCCATGGATGCGCTCGATACGATCGCCTTTTCCGGCACGAAGGCGGACGGCTGGTATATCGAAGAAGCGGCTGAGGCGATGAACAGCGGCAAGATCGTGTTTGCCGGCAAATACAGCGCGCCGGATTATGAGATGCTGCTCGACGAGGGCTGCGATCTGGCCATCGAGTCGACGATGATCACCCATTCGCCGGACGTGCAGGAAAAGATCGAGGAACTCGGTATCCCGGTCTTTGTCGATCACTCCAGTTATGAGAGCCACCCGCTCGGCAGGGTCGAATGGATCCGCCTGTACGGTGTGCTGACAGATCATGAAGAGCAAGCCGATGCGTTCTTCAACGAACAGGCGAAGATCATCGGGGAGATGGCGGATATCGAAGATACAGGCAAGACAGTCGCCTTCTTCTTTGTGAACTCCACCGGACAGGTCGTCGTGCGCGCGGGGGATGACTACATCCCGCACATGATCGATATCGCCGGCGGCGAGTATATCTTCCCGGACCTGGTCAATGAGGAGAGCGAGATGGCTTCGATGAAGATCTCCATGGAGGAGTTCTACGCCGGCGCCGTGGATGCGGATTACCTCATCTACAACGCGTCGATCGAGAGCCCGCTGACCAGTCTGGACCAGCTCTACGACAAGTCGGAGGTCTTTAAGGAGTTCAAGGCCGTTAAAGAAGGCCATGTTTACACAACGGATAAATATCTGTATCAGGCAACGGACATCACCGGCGAACTGATCCGCGACATCCACACGATGCTGACGGATGGCGGCGGGGAGATGACATTCCTGAAAAAAGTTGAGTGAGAATCGCCATGACAGACGGTAAGAGCGGCACATTTGAACATTACGTCCGCAGCGGCAACAAGAACCTGCGGATGGGCTATACGACAGGCACCTGCGCGGCACTCGCATCGGGCGGGGCGGCGCGGTATGCGCTGACTGGCGAAGTGCCGGCTGAGATCTCGATCATGACGGTCAAGGGGATCCCGGTCACGCTGGAGCCGCACGACAGCCGCAGGGGCTGCATCGTCGGCGCCGGAGACGGCACTGCATTTGAGACGGATGGCAGTCCGGATACGTTTTCCGTGTCCGTGATCAAAGATGCCGGCGATGACGCGGACGCGACGAACGGGATTGAAGTCTGGTCGTCTGTTACTCTTACGGAATCGCCCGGTATCGAGATCGACGGCGGATTCGGTGTCGGCCGCGTGACCAAGCCGGGGCTCGACCAGCCGGTCGGAGCGGCAGCCATCAACAGCACGCCGCGGCGCATGATCCGCCGGATGGTGGAAGAAGCGCTTGAGGAGTACGGCTGGGAAGGCGGTGCGAAGGTCGTCATCTCGATCCCGGAGGGCGTCGAAACAGCGAAGAAGACGTTCAACCCGATGCTCGGCATCGAGGGCGGCATTTCTGTCATCGGCACGAGCGGCATCGTGGAGCCGATGAGCGAACAGGCGCTGATCGACACGATCGAAGTGACGTTGCGGCAGGCGCTCCAGGACTCGAAAGACGTCATCCTGACACCGGGCAACTACGGGGAGCGATTCCTCATGAAGGAACAGTTCGACCGCTACGGCATCCCTGTCGTCAAATGTTCCAACTTCCTCGGCGAAGCGCTCGACTGCGCGGCGGTGCAGGGGGCGGAGACGGTCCTGCTGGTGGGCCACATCGGCAAGCTGTCCAAGGTGGCGGCCGGCGTGATGAATACGCACTCCAAATACGCGGACGCAAGACGCGAAGTCTTCACGGCGCACGCCGTCCTGGCGGGGGCGGACAAGGCGCTCTGCGAAGCGCTGATGGGCGCATCCACGACGGATGCCTGCCTGAGCCTGCTTGAAGAGGCGGGTCTCAAGGATGCCGTGATGGAAAGAATCCTCAAGGAAATCCAGGCGCACCTCGCCCACCGGGTGAAAGACGCTTACCGGATCGGAGCAGTCGTGTTCTCCAACGAGCACGGACTGCTCGGCATGACAGACGAAGCGCGCACGATCATCGGCGAATGGGACCGTGCGCATGCCGAATAACAGCTATACTAGTTAAGAACGGAGGAAACCATGATTCATTTCGTAGGAGCGGGCCCCGGGGCCTTTGACCTGATCACCGTACGCGGGCAGAAACTGCTGCAGGAAGCGGACTGCATCATCTTTGCGGGCAGTCTCGTCAATCCGATCCTGCTCGACTACGCCAAGGAGGGCTGTGTGATCCACGACAGCGCGAAGATGACGCTGGAAGAGGTCATCGATGTGATGACGGAGATGGAATCGCACGGCAAGATGACGGTGCGTCTGCACACCGGCGACCCGTGCCTGTACGGCGCGATCCGCGAGCAGATGGATATCCTGGACGAAAAGGGCATCGCCTATGACGACACCCCCGGCGTATCCAGTTTCTGCGGGGCGGCGGCCGCCATCAACGCGGAGTACACACTCCCGGATGTGAGCCAGAGCGTTATCATCACCCGCATGGCGGGCAGGACGCCGGTTCCGGAAAAAGAAAATATGAAGAGCCTGGCGGCGCATCAGGCGACGATGGTCATCTTCCTTTCGTCTTCTCTGCTGGATGACGTGCAGAAAGAACTGCTGGAAGGCGGTTACCCGGAGGACACCCCGGCCGCGATCGTCTACAAGGCGACCTGGCCGGATGAAAAGAGTGTGCACTGCACCGTCGGCACGCTGGCGGAGACAGCCAGAAAAGAGAACATCACCCGGACCGCGCTGATCATGGTCGGCGGATTCCTGGGAACAAAATACGAACGCAGCAAACTGTATGACCCGTCCTTCACGACGGGCTACCGGGAGGCAACGAAATGAGACTCGCGGTCGTGTCTTTCTCCGATACAGGAGAAGCGCTGGCGAAAAGAATAGCGGACGGCCTGGAGGGCCGGGAAGCGCCTGCCCGGCATGGGGAAAAGGCGTCTTTGTGTGAGGTCTGGACAGCCCGCTGCCCGCGGGACGGCTCGCTGGCGGCCTGGACAAAGGTCCGGTTCGCGGATGCGGACGGACTCGTCTTTATCGGGGCTGCGGGCATCGCGGTGCGCGCGATCGCACCGTACGTGCAGTCCAAGGCGACGGATCCTGCCGTGGTCGTGGTCGACGAGGGCGGCTGCTATGCGGTCTCGCTGCTGTCCGGCCATCTCGGCGGCGGCAATGCCCTTACCATGATGATCGCGGAAGCCGCGGACGCGGAGCCTGTCATCACGACAGCGACCGATGTCCACGGGCAGTTCGCGGTCGACGACTGGGCGCGGACACAGGCGCTGACCGTATTCAACAAACAAATGATCAAAGA
>JAILFI010000107.1 GCA_024697655.1 Clostridiales bacterium | reverse complement strand
GGAAAGAAAGATCGTCCCGGTAGGCGATCATCCGGAGGTAACTCAGGGCATCCTTGATCTCGGCGCGGTCAAAGAACTGTACGCCGCTGTAGATCGTATACGGAATCTTCTCGCGGAGGAGAGACTCTTCGATGGCGCGCGTCACATAGTGCGCCCGGTACAGGACCGTGATGTCCGCTCGCCGTACACCTTCTTTC
This sequence comes from Clostridiales bacterium, assembly GCA_024697655.1. The sequence continues at coordinate 3,353 of JAILFI010000107.1, read as the reverse complement.
TCCAGCGACCGGATCTTCTCCGCGATCCAGTCCGCCTCCGCTTCGGTATTCACAGCATGGTGGCAGACGACTTTCGGCCCCGCGGGAAGCGTCGGGATGAGTTCCTTCTCGATGCGCGTTTTGTTCTTCGCGATCAACGAGTTCGCCGCCGCCAGGATCTGCGGCGTGGAGCGGTAGTTCTGCATCATCATGATGGTCTTCGTGCCGGGGTGATGCAGTTCAAAATCCAGCAGGAACTTGCCGTTCGCGCCGCGCCACGAGTAGATCGTCTGATCCGGATCGCCGACGATGAACAAATTGTTATGATACCCGCGCAGGACTTCCATCAGCTCGTACTGCAGGTCGTCGATGTCCTGGAACTCGTCGATCATGATGTACTCGAGGCGCTGCTGCCACTTGAGCCGGACCGCTTCGTCCTTGCGGAAGATATACAGGGAGAACTTGATCAGGTCGTTGTAGTCGAGCCCGAAGCATTTCTTTTCCTGATAGAGATAGCCGTAAAAGATGATGTCCTTGGGCGTCTGCGATTCCTCGTACTTCCTGCGGAGCGATTCCAGGGACATGTCGATCATATCGTTGTAGTACTCCGGCCGCTCCTTGAGCTTGATGATCTCGATCATGTCCCGCGCGTGCGAGAAGGTCATGTCCCGCAGTGTGAGCCCCCGCTCCTCATAGATCGTCTGGAGCATCGTATCGATGTCGGAGTTGTCCAGCACGAGGAAGGACTTCGGGTACTGGACGACATGGCTGTCCTCCTGCAGAACGGAAACGCAGAACCCGTGGAAAGTATTGATGTAGCCGGTGTCGTTATCCCCGGTGAGGTAGTGGATGCGCTGGCGCATCTCGTTGGCCGCCTTGTTCGTAAAGGTCACGCAAAGAATGTTGCCGGGAAGGATCCCTGCCTCATTCACAAGATAGGCGAATCTGCCTGTCAGCGCACGCGTCTTGCCGGAACCTGCGCCCGCGACAACACGGACCATGCCCTCCGTCGTGGTCACAGCCTCTTTCTGTGCTTCATTCATACTATCCAGCATGGTGCCGAGATACTCGCTCATCGTCCGCTCCTTTGCGTAAGAACATATGTTTTTCTTACTATATCAAAGAGCGAACGTCTGTTCAAGCCCTACCGCATGATCATACCGCCGCTGACGTCGACCGCCGTCCCGGTCATGTAGGTGTTCGCCGGAGAAACCAGATACGCGATGACCTTGGCCAGATCCTCCGGCTTGCCGGTCCGGCCGATCGGTGTTCTCGCTGCATATTTCTGCTCGTATTCAGGGGGTAGTTCGAAGTCTACGCCAAAGCCCGGCGCCACGCAGGTCGCGAGGATGTCCTTAGTAGCCACTTCTTTGGCCACGGACTTGGTAAATCCGAGCACGCCCGCCTTGGCCGCCGCATAGTACGCGTGATGGGTGTTGTCGCCGACAAATGCATTGACCGAAGTGAAGTTGACGATACGGCCCGGCATGTTGTTTTCCAGCCAGTATTTGACGACCCATTTATTGGAGAGGAATACGCTTGTCAGCATGACCTGCATGGCTCTGTTCCAGTGGTCGAGCGTCAGGTCCACGAGGTCCACGTCATCGTAGTAGATCAGGCTGTTGATGAGCCCGTCGATGCGGCCGTACTTTTCGAGCGTTGCCCGGCAGATCTCGTCGACGCCCTCTTCCGTGCTGCAGTCGACTTTATAGATCTCGTAATCGCCGCCCTCCGCGCGGATCAGTTCCTGCGTTCTGTGTGCCTTTTCGTCATCCTTGTGATACCCCGCCATGACTTTCGCGCCTTCGCGGCAGAGCTCGATGCAGGCCCCTTTGCCCAGATTGCTGGTCCCGCCCATCGCCAGGATCACCTTATCTTTAAGTCCCAGATCCATTCCTCTTCCTCCTTCGTATTAATATCCGCATTTATGCGGCACATTACAACGTTTTTATTCTATTGGCAGACAGCCGGCGTTCACCGACCCCCAGCACCACGAAGATCCCTGCGAAAACCAGCGCCATGCCGCCCGCGATCGACCAGCTCATCGGTTCATGGAGCACCAGCACGCCTGACAGCACGCCGACCGCCGGCACGCCCATGATCGCGATGGATGCCTGCCCGGCCTCCATGTTCGTCAGGAGATAGTTCCACAGCAGGAACGCAGCGGCCGTCGGGATGATCCCATTATACACCAGAATGCCGATCCACAGACCCGCATCCCCCGCGGATGACAGGAGCGTGACGGTCTCTGCCACTTCCCCCCGTGCGGCGGTGAACAGGAACAACAGCAGCAGCGTTGACCCGCAGACCGTCTGCCAGGCCGTGTACTGCAGCATGTCGCACCCCGCGAGTTTCCCTTTGACGATGATGCTGGAAACGCCCCACAGGAATGCCGCGAAAAGCGTCAGGAAGATCGCCCAGATGTGCTCCGTCATCCCGACGTTCATCAGGATGAGCAGGCCGGCCACACAGAACACGATGCCGAGCACTTTGCGGAGGGTGAACCGCTCTTTGAGGAAGAACACCGCCAGGATGCACACAAAGACCGACTGCATATAGTCCAGCAGCGCCGTCAATCCGGCACCGATATACGTCGTGCAGACCTGGATGATGACATTCGAGACGCACATCATCATCGCACCGGACCCCGCGATCCACAGCCAGTACTTGCGGGGCGGCAGGATGTTGCCGCGCACGGCAAGCATGATCAGCAGCGTGACGGCACCGATCGCGAACCGGAACGTCACAAAGAACAGAGGTGAAAAGTGCTCGTTCGCCTCGCGCATCAGTACCCAGTTGTATCCCCAGATCACATAGAGGATCAGCAGCATCAGGATAACGGTCGCTCTGGAAGGTCGTTTCATCGTGTCTCTTCTTTCTCCTCTTCGCTGTCGTTTTCTTTTCCCATCAAGATCTCCGCCGCCTCCCGCAGCGTCGATATTTCACCGACGTTGCCCGGAAAGATCACATACGGCGTCAGAGGGAACCGGCTCTCTTCCCCGGTCTGCCAGACCGGCACGCCCGGCCGGATCTGCCCCAGCACATTCGCCCTCTTCACGGCGAGCGCTCTGGTGCCGATATCGCTGGACGTGATGCCGCCCTTGGCAATGACGAACGCCGGTGTCACAGAAAGACCGCCGACAAGACGCTGCACACCGTCGCTGATCTTCACGCTCCGCATCAGCGCGCTTTCCTTCGTATCGTCTTCCCGCGTCAGAAGTGTCCGCGCGGTATAACACACCGCGGTCCTGCCGGACCGGATGATCCGTTCTTCCTCCGCAATGCAGCGTTCCACTTCCGCATAGAAGGCCGCATCGCCCTCCAGCACCTTGTCGGAATCGAACGCGACCGGTTCGATGCCGTCCAGTTTCAGG
>JAILFI010000102.1 GCA_024697655.1 Clostridiales bacterium | reverse complement strand
CCGTTTGAGATGGATGACGAAAAAGTGTATCAGGTCATCCTGACGGTCGAACGCATGGGCAGGGGGGATTAGGCTTTGGACAGTGCAGACAGAACTCCTTTGATACTGGTAGTAAATGACGACGGCATCGATGCACCCGGTTTTAGCGCGGCGGTGCGTGCTGCGAGGCAGTGCGGCGAGGTGCTGGCAGTCGCGCCTTCCCGGCAGCAGACGGCAATGGGGAGAGCCTATCCGCGGTATCCGGATCTCGGGATCATCGAAGAGTACCAGCTCGATCTGGGAGATGCTTGTCTGGATGCATTCGCTGTGCACAGTTCGCCGGCGCATGCGGTCACCTACGGCGTTCTGGAACTGGCTCCGCGCAGACCGGATCTTGTGGTCAGCGGGATCAACCATGGTGCGAACCTGGGCATGTCGATCACATGCAGCGGGACGATCGGCGCCTGTCTGGAGGCGATGAGCGAGGGGATCCCGGCGGTGGCACTGTCACTGGAAACGGGATCCGCACAGATCATGACAGCGACCAGGGACGTCTCTTTTAAAGATGCCGAACAGGCGGGCGCGTATTGGATCGGACGCGTCCTGCGGGAAGGGATGCCGGGAGAGTGTGAGATCCTCAACATCAATATCCCCGGCTGCCCGGTGGCGCCGGATGCGTACCGGATCACCTGCCTGGATCACCAGAACTATTATGTGATGAAACAACCGGTGTCAAGAGACCGTACAAAACCATATACGATCGATTTTGAGATCGAGATCGATAAGGAAACGCTTTTCGAAGACGGAGATATCCGCTGTGTCTGCATAGACCGGCTGACATCTGTCACGCCGCTGAGCTGGGATATGACAAAGCGATAGCGCGAGGAGTAAACGATGCAATACAGGTTGACAGAATATGGGGAAGATATCCTGGGTGATATCACGGCATTCTGCGAACGGGAGGTCCTGCAGCAGGCAAGGGAGGCGGACCACGCCCGCGTTTTTCCGCGGGGGATCTATGAGGCAGTCTCCCGGATGGGGCTTGAGAGCCTTGCCGTTCCGGAGGCGTATGGCGGACCGGGACTGACGCTGCAGGAACAGGCGGCGATCCTGGAAACCGTCGCCGGGTTCGATGCCGGTCTGGCTGTTTCCCTGCTGGCGAACAGTCTGTCCTGGACATGCGCGGAACGGTTTGGAAGTGAAACTGTCCGGGAAACAGCTGCCGGGCTGCTCAGCAAAGGCCCCGGCGCGTTCTGCCTGACGGAAGAGCAGGGCGGAAGCGATCTTCGTCTGCTGCGCACGGCTGCGGTCAGATGCGAAGAAGGATACCGGATCGACGGGAGCAAGCGATTCGTGACCAACGGAGGGATCGCCGGACACTATACTGTCTTTGCGAAGACAGAGGAAGGGCTGACCGCATTCCTTGTGCCGCGCAGTCTGCCCGGGATCACGGCAGGTCCGGAGGAGGACAAACTCGGCATCCGCAATGCCAGCACCTGTGAAGTGTATTTCGATCGCGTGTTGGTGCCGGCAGACATGGTGATCGGAGAACCCGGAAACGGGAAAGCGGTCGCCGCCGCGGCGCTCACGGCAGGCAGGGCACTCTGCGGAGCCGCAGCGGTCGGGGTCGCGCAGCGTGCGCTGGATGAAGCGAAGGCCTGGAGTGAAGAAAGAATGCAAAGTGCGGGACCGCTGTCGGAGCTTCCTGTTGTCCGTGCCGGACTGGAAGAGATGGAAGACAGGATCCGGGAAGCCGGAGAAAAGTGCTGCCGCGCGCTGGAATACCTGGAACAGGGGACGGAGGCAGCACCGGCTGCCGCAGCAGCAAAGTGCTTTGCCGCGGATACAGCCGTCCATTGTGCGGAAGAATGTCTGCAGATCTTCGGCGGCAACGGGTACTGCGAGGCGTTTCCCGCCGAAAAACTGCTGCGGGATGCGCTTGTGTTCCGGATCATCGAAGGTTCGAATGACGTGCTCCGGCAGATCGCGGAAAGAGACTGACGCGAAAAGCAGGATAACGGACGACCAAATAAAAAAGTACATCCCGGGGATGTACTTTTTGTTTACAGTGAAACCGCTGCGGATACCGCACCGGTTGCTATGCGGTGATGACTCTGGCGCTGATGATGCCGTCGATCAGTTCGAGCTGCTTGCACTGTTCCTCGGTGACGAGGTCGTCGAGGTCCATCATCGTGCACGCGTAACCGCCTCTGCTCTTGTTGGTCATATCGCGGATGTTGATATTGAACATCGAGAACGCGGTGGTGACCTGCGCGATCATCGAGGGCAGATTGCGGTTTAAGATCACGATGCGGCAGGCTGCTTCGGGATTGAGTTTGCCCATGGAGATCGACGGGAAGTTGACACTGTTGACGATGTTGCCGTTCTCCAGAAAATCCGCGAGCTGTTCGACCGCCATGACAGCGCAGTTGTCTTCCGCTTCGGATGTGCTGGCACCGAGGTGCGGGATGGAAACGACGCTGTCCATACCGAGGAACCGCTCTGTAGCGAAGTCGGTGACATAGCGGCGGACATGGCCTTCCTGCAGCGCTTCATAGAGCGCGTCTTCACTGACCAGCGTGTTGCGCGCAAAGTTGAGGAACACGCAGCCATCCTTCATCTGGCTGATACGGCGGCTGTCGATCATGCCCTTGGTGCTGTCGTTGACCGGCACATGGATCGTTACATAATCGCTCCGGTTGAGCAGGAGCGACAGGTCCTTGATCACCGGGATGGTATTGGACAGCGCATGGGCGGAGGTCAGCGAGATGTACGGATCGTACCCCATGACGTTCATGCCGAGCTGCTGCGCGGCGTTCGCAACGAGCACGCCGATCGCGCCGAGACCGATGACGCCGAGTGTCTTGCCTTTGACTTCCGTACCGGCGAACTGCCCCTTGCCTTTTTCGACTTCTTTCAGGACATCCTTGACATCTTTATCGTGGGCGAGGGAATCTTCCCAGCGCATCGCGTCGAGCAGGTTGCGGGAGGTCAGGAGCATCGCGCCGAGCACGAGTTCCTTGACTGCATTGGCATTCGCGCCGGGGGTATTGAAGACGACGATGCCTTCTTCCGCACAGCGGTCGAGCGGGATGTTGTTGACACCCGCGCCGGCTCTGGCGATGGCGATCAGGTTCTTTGGGAACTCCATGCTGTGCATGTCCGCGCTGCGGACGATGACGGCACTTGCCTCGTTGATATCCTCTACGATCGTATAATCATCGGGCAGGTTCCGCAGGCCTGCTTTCGAGATCTTGTTCAGAGTTGCGATCTTTCTCATTCGTCTTCCTTTCCTTCCATACAGTGGTTTCCCGCAGAACGGATTTCCGGGCGGTGGATACAGTGGCTGAAACGCCCGCAGCCCTTGCCGTTGCTTGCGATTACCGCACATTATATCACTTTACCCAGTATGCGTAAAGTGATATAATATCTGACAGTTTATTCTTATCGATATCAGTAAAACATATATAAAGGAGCAGCTTTGTCCAGGTCCTGCGCGAACAAGCAGAAACTAATCATCTTACTATGTACCGTTGTTATGACGGTGCTGTTGTTCGCATTGCAGACAGGGGCGGCTTTTGCTGCCTCCGACCCGCCGGATACGCAGTGCAAGTCTGTTTATCTGTACGATCAGACGACCGGAGAAGTCCTCTACGAGAAAGCAGCAGATGAAAAAAGAACACCTGCCAGCATCACCAAGGTCATGACAGCAGTCCTGGTCCTGGAAAACGTAGAGGATCTGGACGCAACCGTGACCGTCCCCGGCGAAGCGGTCTTCTGGGTGGGCAGCCACATGGGGCTTAAGAGCGGAGAGAAGCTGACGGTCCGTCAGTTGCTTCAGGCGCTCATGGTCTGCTCGGCCAACGATGCGGCGCGGGTGCTCGCGATCTATGTCGCAGGCAGTCAGGACGCATTTGTGGATATGATGAATGCCAAAGCCAAAGAGATCGGCGCGTATCATACCCATTACCTCAACCCCAATGGATACACGGAAAGCTGGGACCACTGCACGACCGCCAGAGATCTGGGTCTGATCGTGGACTACGCTTTCACGGTCGACGGGTTTTCGGATCTCGTCAGCATGAAGTCCTGCTCCATCCCGGCGACCAATAAGTCCGAAGCCCGGTACTACAGGAACACCAATCAGATGCTTTGGGACCCCGGTAAGTGCCTGACGATGTACGACGGCACCAAAAGAGCGCCGAAATATGACGGTACGTTCGGTGTCAAGACGGGGATGATGGGAAGAGCCGGGTACTGCCTCGTGTGCGGGGCGGAGCGCGGCGGGACGCGTCTGATCGCGGTCTGTCTGCGCGGCGGCAACCAGTATGACCGGTTTGAAGACAGCATCGCGCTGTTTGACTGGGCGTTCGCGAATTATGAAACAAGGACACTGGTCGAGCCCGGCCTGGACTGCGGCACGGTCCGCGTGCGCGGCGGCAGGAAGCTTGAGGCGAAGGCGTACTGCGAAGAGGGCGTGACTGTGACCAGAGACAAGACGGTCGAGGGGTCGAATCAGTTCCGGATCGTTCTCTACACCACCGTAGAAGCGCCGCTTTCCGCAGGCAATCAGGTTGGCTATATTTCTTACCTGAACACAAAAGGGGAAGAAGCAAGAGCCCCCCTTACCGTAAGGGAAGACGTGCCGAAGGGCGGATTCTGGACACAGTTCTTCATCACGAATGAAGAGTTCCGCACGATCGCTGCCATTGCGACGGTCAGTTTGTTCGTATTCATTCTTCTGGTCAGCATTCTGATCCGCAGCGGCAGAAAAAGAAGGAAATCCCGCAAGGCGGCTGAAGGAGAAAACAAATGAGACAAGAGCATCGTACAAACGGAAGCGCAGCAAGGCGATTCCTCGCGGTTCTGCTGCTCCTCACAGCACTGCTGCTGGCTTCCTTCGGTCAGTCCGGGCAGGTATTCGCAGCTTCTGAGGCACCGGATACACAGTGCCACGGCGTTTTGCTGTACGATCAGAAGACCGGGGAGATCCTCTATGAAAAGAATGCGGACGAACCCATGACACCGGCCAGTATCACCAAGATCATGACGGCGGTCCTCGTGCTGGAGAATATC
>JAILFI010000063.1 GCA_024697655.1 Clostridiales bacterium | reverse complement strand
CCTTTGTCAGCACTGCATGATGCCGGTCATAAACAGCCAGCACCTCATCGATATGTGCCGCGTCCGCCTCCTTCAACGGCAATCCGTCTGCCGTTTTCTCATAGCAGATCCACATCCCCTTTGCGGTCATGCCTTCCTGCGCCGGATCGCGAAACCGTTCCATGTCACAGACGAGTCTGGAATACGGCGCGCGGACATACCGGGGCTTTGCCGCTTCCCCCGTAACGGCAGGCCCCTGCGCCAGTTCCATTCCGAACAGATCATCCGTGTACCAGTCCGTCATGCAGATCACTTCCCGGCGAAGCAATTCCTCATCGAGAAGGATCTTGTCCCGCCACTTCTCCGGCATCTTAACCGATGCATGCGGCACATGCACGACAAGATACGGTGTGCCGCCGTTTATCCCTTTCGTTGTTCTGCTTTCTTTGCGCTTCACTTTGCTGCTCCTTTCCCGGCCTTCCGCCGGCATGCCATAAAGAGCAGCAAGATCCGCGCACGCAGATCCGTCCATATGAAAAAGCCCATCGTCACGATGGGCTGTCTAAAGTTTCATGTAAGACCGCAACCATCGTTCAAGCTTTAGCACCTTGCCCTACGGGCAGGTTGCTGTGCGGTCATCGAGCTTGTCTCTCGCGCACTCTTTATGGTTCGATATAGATTTGTGCGGGCGCTTCATGCGTCCTTTTGTAAGATACTCCTTTTGCAGTGCGGATGCAAGCCGCAACAGTGATCACATGTGATCAATTGCGACCGCGGACGCCGCTCATACGCCGGCCCAGAGGACCCCCTCTTCGCGCAGCCGAGCAACTTCTTCCTCGCTGAGTCCCAGCAGCTGCTGCAGGACTTCCGCATCGTGCTCACCGATTTCAGGCTCGAGCGGATTCTCCCCAGGTGCGATGCCCACCGAGTGCTCATCGAACATGATCGGGTTGTTGAAGGTCTTGATATCGCCCATTCTGGGATGCTTGATATCCACGACCATCTCCCTCGCCTTGAGGTGCGGATCTTCGAGCAGCTCGGGGATCGTCATGACAGGGCCGCAGGAAATGCGCGCTTCCTCGGCGATCCGGATCAGTTCGTCCACGGTATGCTGCTTTGCCCACTCGGCAAGAGCGGCGTTGTGCTCGTCTCTGGCAGCGCTGCGGCGTGCGATGGCATCCTCCCCTTCGCCGCTGAACTCATCCGCAATGTCGTCCCGCCCGATCGCGCGGTAGATCTTCTCAAAGGAAGCGCCGCCCATCGAGCAGAGCATGACCCATCTGCCGTCGCAGGTCTCGTAGGCATCCCACGGCGCGCCGAGCGGGTCGGTATTGCCGCGGGGTGGAAACGCTTTCCCCTCCAGGCTGGCCCGGACCACACAGTCCTCCAGCACGGAGAACACCGCATCCATCATGCCGACCTCCACGCGCTTTCCTTCGCCGGTCTTTTCCCGTTCCAGCGCGGCCGCCAGCAGACCGATGCACAGGTACATCCCGCAGACCGCATCCGCCACGGCCGGGCCGGTCTTGAGCGGCGGCATGCCCGGATACCCGGTCAGGCTCATCAGACCGCCCATCGCCTGCGCGACGGAGTCCAGCCCGCGCATTTTGGCGTACGGCCCCCAGCTGCCGAAGCCGTAGACCGAGCCGTAAATGAGCCGCGGGTTGATTTCTTTAAGGACATCGTAGCCAAGTCCCATTTTCTCCATGACGCCGGGCACGAAGTTCTCAACGACCATGTCAGCCTTTTTCACCATTTCCAGAAAGAGCGCTTTGCCCTTTTCGCTCTTCAGATTGAGCGCGATGGACCGCTTGCCGCGGTTGATACCGTAGTAGTAACCGCTGACACCGTTCTTGAACGGCGGGAAGTCCCGCGAGTGATCCCCGCGTTTGGGTCCTTCGATCTTGATCACGTCCGCCCCGAAGTCGAGCAGCATAGACGTGCAGTACGGTCCGGAGTATACCCAGGTCAGGTCCAGTATCGTGTAACCGCTCAGCGGTTTTGTTCTGTCGCTCACTGTCTCGCCCTCCTTCAGGAACGTCATTTTTCCGGCACGCCGCCTTTTTTACGCAGCGTCCGCCCGATGATAAACTGCTGGATCTCGCTGCTGCCGTCCATGATGGAGAGCATTCTGGAGGCCATCAGCGCCCGCGCCGGATAGCCGTCCCGGTAGAGTCCCGTGCCGCCGTGAAGCTGCACGCAAAGGCCGGCCGCCTCCTGTGCGACCGCAGGACCGAGCAGTTTGTTCTTCGCGGCAAAAAGCGAGTAATCTTCGTCCTTGGCATCGAGTTTTTCCGCAGCCGTATAGAGCAGCTGCCGGGCCGCTTCGATCTTTGCATCGAGCATGGCCAGTTCGAACTGGAGCGATTCCTTATCGAGAAGCGCACTGCCCATCGACTCGCGTTCCCGCAGGAATGATACGGTTTCATCAAGCGCCCGCTGTGCCAGACCGATCGCCACCGCCGGGACGAACACGCGCGCCGTATCGATCCCGAAGTAAGCCAGCCGGTGGCCCTGATCGGAAAGCAGGCAGTCTTCCGGCACCACACAGTCTTCGAATGTGACCCTGCTGAGTCCGAGTACGTTACCGTACATCACGTCGTCCATTGGCTCAATGACCATGCCGGGGGTATCCCTGTCCAGCAGGAACATGTACATCCCCTTGCCTTCTTCTTTATTGGTGAAGACCAGAAAATCCTCCGCGATCGAGGCGTGAGTCACTCAGAGTTTTTCAGCGGTGATGTGGTAGCCGTCCTCCCGCTTGACCGCGATGCCCGTATTGCCGCTCGGGTCCGAGCCCGCCGAGGCCTCGGTAAACGCAAAGCCGACGATCCGCTCGCCTCTTGCCATCGCGCCGATCCGGTCCGCCAGGTCTTCCCGGCCAAGCGTCTGCAGAAACGCCGCGTTGGAGTCGTGCATCTGGGAGATGATTCCGATCATCGGATCCCCGTACGCCAGCGCCTCGTAGACAAGTGCGCCCTGCAGATAACTGTATCCGCGGCCGCCGTACTCCTCGCTGCAAAGGAGTCCGATCCAGCCGTGCTCCCGCAGCAACGCAAAAATCTTCTCAAGCCCCTCGCGGGTGTCCGGCAAAGCCTGCATGAACGGCTGTGCCGTCTGCATGCTGAACGCCATCGCAGCTTCCCGCAGCGCAAGATCTTCCTTCGCTACCATATGTCTCCTTCCTTTCTATTCGCATCACCGCGGAGTTTCAGCCTGAAGGGCCAGGTCTGCCAGGCCGGGGGATCCGTCTCAGTCTCCGTCTTCCTCGTCAAATTCATCGAGATCGACGTCATATGCCGCTGCAGCCTCCTCCATGACGGCCTTGGTGTCCTTCGCCGAACCGGCCGCTTCCGCCTGCGCCGCCTCCTCGGCTTCCATCTCATGCAGCCGTTCGAGCGCCGCCTTGTACCGCGCCGCCTTCCGCGCAAAGCTCTCTTTGAGCAGGTACAGCACGACCCCGACGAACGCCGCGATGGTGAACGCGTTGGTCACTTTGGGTTCGACCTTGATGATCTCCTGGTCCATCAGGATGGACAGGACCGCGCACACAAGCGCGATCAGGAGGATGTATTTCTGCCGGACGAAGGATTTGATCGTCCAATCGTCCGTATTGTTGACACTATTCACTGGTTCTTTTGTTTTCATGGTGATGCTCTTTTACCGGGCTGTTTCACTTCCCGGTCTACTTGGTTTCTTCAAATGTGAGCCGCTGCCCCTGCGCTCGCAGGGCCGCCGCGAGCTGTTCGTAAGGCAGGACCGCCGCCGTCAGGGGATCGCTCCCCGTTCCCGCTGTATCGCCCTCTTCGCGCCTCTGTTTCACAACGAGCGCTGCCGCTGTACCGGCTGCTTCGCCGGTCACCGCACACGGCGGGATCACCCGGCTGAT
>JAILFI010000061.1 GCA_024697655.1 Clostridiales bacterium | reverse complement strand
GTTGGCGTGGCGCTGCACAGCGAAACGCGCGAGCCGCTGATGATCTACCAGGCGCTTTATGACGACGGCGGGCTCTATGCCCGTCCGCTTGAGATGTTTTTGAGTGAGGTGGATCACGAAAAGTATCCGCAGGTCACCCAGCAATACCGCTTTATGCATTGTACCTTCGGCAGATAATGACCCGCGCATGTCGGGATCTACGCATGCAGAAAAGGAGAAAGCGATGAGAAAAGAACTGGAACCTTTATTCACCCCGTGGAAGATCGGGAACTGCGAGATCAAAAACCGCATCGTTCTGACCTCGATGGGCGGCACGGACCTGTTTGGCTGGATGGAGAAAAACCATTTTGATAAAGCCGGCGCGGAGTTCATCATGCGTGTCGCCGAGAACAACGCGGGGCTCGTCCTGCCGGGCTGCCAGCCGGTCTACAACCCGATGATGGGCCAGTGGCTGCATAAGAACAAGAAGATGTATAAAGACCTGGCTGCCTGGATGCCGGAATTCCACAAGACAGGTGCCAAACTGTTCATCCAGCTCACCGCAGGGTTTGGCCGTTCGTTCACCATCAGCGATCTGATGGAAGATCTCTACACCAAACCGGCGCTGCGCAAAGTGTCCAAGCCGTTCATGGACCTCGATAAGATCACCGCGACGGCAAGCCCTTCGCCGAACCGCTGGTCCGACAAGGTGCCGTCCCGTGCGATGACGGTCGAGGAGATCCACGAGTTCGTCGAGGCGTTTGCAAAGACAGCGAAACTCCTGCAGGAAGCGGGGGTCGACGGCGTGGAGATCCATGCGGTGCATGAAGGCTATCTGCTCGACCAGTTCACGCTGCCGTACGTCAACAAGAGAAAGGACGAGTACGGCGATTCCTTCGAGAACCGCTACCGCTTCGCTGTCGAGATCGTACAGGCGATCAAAGAAGCGTGCGGCGAGGATTTCCCGGTCTCGCTGCGCTACAGCGTTGTGAGCAAGACCAAGGGCATGCGCCACGGTGCGGTTCCGGGCGAAGAGTTCGAAGAAGCCGGCCGCGACATGGAAGAATCCGAACGTGCGGCAAAGTATCTGCAGGATGCGGGCTATGACATGCTCAACTGCGACAACGGCACGTATGATGCCTGGTACTGGGCACATCCGCCGATTTACATGCCGGAGAACTGCAACCTGGAAGATGTCGAGCACATCAAGGAATTCGTCGATATCCCGGTCGTCTGCGCAGGCCGTATGGATCCGGCTGTTGCCGCGGCTTCCATCGAAGCCGGCAAACTGGACGGCGCGGGCTTTGCCCGCAACTTCCTGGCAGACCAGGAATGGGTCACCAAGATGATGGACGGCCGTGAAGAGGATATCCGTCCGTGCATCCTGTGCCACAACGGCTGCTTCAACATGTGCCACTACAAGGGCGTGCCGAACGATCAGGAACTGTCCGACAGCATGGGCCTGGCGCGTTGCGCGGTCAATGCAGAGACGATGCAGTGGAACAAGCACTATATCAAGCCGGCCAAGACCCCGAAGAAAGTATTCATCATCGGCGGCGGCATCGGCGGCATGGAGGCTGCCAGAGTCCTCAAACTCCGCGGCCATGAACCGGTGATCTACGAAAAGGGTGCGGAACTTGGCGGCACCTTCATCGCGGCGAGCGGCGAGTCCTACAAAGGCAAGCTCAGAGACCTGCTCGCCTGGTACAGACGCCAGATGGAGGAACTTGGCGTTGAGGTCCATCTCAACACAGAGATCAAATCGGCGGCTGAATTCGCCGGCAAGGAGTTGATCATCGCGACCGGCGCGACACCGCGCATTCTGCGCAAAGTTCCTGGCTTTGATAAGACGGTGGAGGCCTGCGAATACCTGACCGGCACAGAAGTCGGCGAGACCGTGGCCGTCATCGGCGGCGGCCTGACCGGCTGCGAGATCGCGTATGAACTTGCGCTGCAGGGCAAGAAGCCCATCATCATCGAGATGCTGGACGATCTGGTCAAGCAGAAGGGTGTCTGCCTGGCAAACAGCTCGTATCTGAGAGAGTGGTTCGCATGGCAGAAGACACCGGTCTATCTGGAGACAACACTCACAGAAGTGCAGGATGATGCGATCATCTGCGTGCAGAAGGGGTCGTTCGACGCGGCGACCGAGGGCGGCGATGCGTACGGCAAGGCGCCGGATGCCGAGAAGATCGATGAACAGGACGGCCAGATCACCTGGCGGATCCCCGTCGATAATGTCATCAGCTCGGCCGGGTATCTGCCGGCACCGCTGACGGCGACCGGCAGGAATGTGCATCTGGTCGGCGACTGCAGCAAGGTCGGCAACCTGCGCTCCGTCATCTGGAAGGCGTTCGAGACGGCGATGAAGATCTGATCGTAAAAAGAAAAAACAACAGAAGGGCACCGGGCGCACTTTCCCGGTGCTCTTTTTCTGTTGCCGGGCCGGACGGCAGGGATTCAGCTATTGATTTATATGCACAAAACATATAATATATGTCTATGGGTTAGTTATCGCTAACTTACGCCTATAGGTTAGTTGCGGCTAACCTATGTATGACCGGAAAGGAGCAGGAGCATGGGTCTTTTGAAAAAATTCTTTTCACAGACGAAAAAACCGGAAGGTGTTCTGGGAAAGATGATGGTCGGCGGCATGAACGGCAGCGGCCACGCCAGACTGGCGGATTGGGGGCTGTCGCATCTTCACATTTCTTCACCGTCTGATATTGCCGAGCTGGGCTGCGGCGGCGGCAGGAACGCGGGAGAACTCATGAAGAGGTATCCGCGTGCCGGATTGACAGCATTGGATTATTCAGCGCTTTCAGTAAAGAAAACCCGTAAATATAACAAAAAAGCCGTTCAGGCGGGCAGGTGCACCGTGGTGCAGGGGAACGTCGCTCTGCTTCCTTTTAAAGAAGAGACATTTGACCTTGCCACAGCCTTTGAGACGGTGTATTTCTGGCCCGGCTTGAAAGAGTGCTTCGGAGAAGTGTACCGGATCCTGCGGCCGGGCGGTACGTTCCTGATCTGCAATGAGTCGGACGGCGAAGACAAGACGAGCCTCAAGTTTGAGAAGATCATCGACGGTATGAGGTGCTATACCGCCGAACAGCTTGCGGATGCCCTGCGGGAAGCGGGGTTCACGCAAGTGAAGACATATCATCACCCGGACAAGCCGTGGGTCACGGCAGTATCAAAAAAATGAAATTTCATATCGAGAAAAACACTGTACAGGAAACACTGGTCATTCCGCTCTTCGGCAGGCTTGTGTGCTCGGAGCGGTTTCCGGAGCTTTTCAGCGATCCGGAAGCGAAGCGGATCTGCGATTCTCTGGACTATGACTTCGCGGAGAAACGCAAAGCTATGGAATCGCCGGCAGGCCTTTTCGGCGCGCTCGAGGTCGCGCAGCGGCAGTACGATCTGCGCTGTGAGGCCGAGGCATATCTGAAGGACCATCCACGGGCAGCCGTTGTGAATCTGGGCTGCGGACTGGATGACACGTTCAGCAAATGCGACAATGGTCTTTGCGCCGGTTACAACATCGATCTGCCGGACGTGATCGGTGTTCGCAATGAATTGCTGCCGGCAGGAGACAGGGAGACGAACATCGCCTGTGACCTGAATGACTATACATGGATGGACCGGATCGATGCAGCGGGGGGCGCGGTATTCCTTGCTGCGGGTGTCTTTTACTATTTCAGAACGGAAGATGTGAAGAAACTGTTCGCCGCGATGGCGGAGCGGTTTCCCGGAGCCGTGCTGGCTTTTGATGCCTGCAACGAGCGCGGGGCGAAACTGATGAGGAAGACCTGGCTCAAGGAAGCGGGAATCACCGATGTGGGCGCATTTTTCTCTCTGGAGGATGAAAAGGAACTCGCCGGCTGGAGCAGCTGTTTCGCTTCGGTCACGGCAAAGAGTTATATGCGCGGGTACCGGGATATTTACAGGAACGTCAATCTTTTGCACAAGCTGATGATCCGCTTTTGCGATTCTCTGGTGAAGATGAGAATTGTGAAGATCGAATACAAGGAGGGACAAGATGAAACCGGATTATAAGAATTGGGTGCCAAAGGGCATGGTTCGGGGAACGCTGGCAGGTGCTGCGGGGTGTCTGGCACTGGCTGCAGTCTGCGGAACCGGCGGATTCATACATAACCAAATACTGCACCATGCGGTCACCGGTGTCCTTCTGACTGCTGGAGTGGGAGCGGGCGTTGCGGCGCTGTGGCTCGAAAAACTCCATCGGGCATTCGACTACAATGGCACGAGGCAGTTGTCCAGGCAGATCATCGATGGCATCTCGAGCCGGGTTGTGATCCCGGACGGTGGGCTGGGTCTGGACGTGGGCTGCGGCTCGGGGGCGCTGACCATCGCCTGCGCGAAGAAAAACCCCGGCGCGGAGATGATCGGCATCGACCGATGGGGAAAGGAATACGCCTCTTTCAACAAGCCGCTCTGCGAGAACAATGCCAGAGCCGAGGGGGTAACGAATGTGTCTTTCCGGCAGGGGAACGCCCTCAAACTCGATTTCCCGGACGAGACTTTCGATCTGGTGACCAGCAATTACGTGTATCACAATATCCCGTCCAAAGACCGGCAGGCTATCCTGCTGGAAACCCTCAGGACCCTCAAGAAAGGCGGTGTGTTCGCGATCCACGATATCTTTTCCAGGTCCAAATACGGCGATATGCAGACTTTTCTCCAACTGTTGAAAAATGCCGGTTACGAAGAAGCTGAACTGATCGACACGAGCAGCGGACTCTTCATGACAAAGAAAGAAGGCACGTTGCTGGGTCTTGCCGGCTCCGCGCTGCTGATCGGCAAAAAATAAAAAAGCATCGGGATCACTTTTCCCTGAACCTGTCAACAAAAGGTAGACACCAATAAAAAGCATCAGAAGCCCTGTTCCAGTTTGAACTGGACGGGGTTTTTGTATTGCAATGCAGCTGCTGGCCGCCAGTAGTTGTAATAAAACACATAGTCATCAAGTAACTTTTGCACATTTTTCGCATGTGCCAGATCGAAATCTGTCATGAGTTCTTCCTTGATCCAACCGTTCAATGCTTCAATAACTGGATTGTCAGTTGGTGTCCCAACACGAGACATAGATCGCTGCAGGGTGGTATACTGTTCATGAGCTTTGTAAAAAGCCCTTGAGGAGTAGACTGCCCCTTGGTCGCTGTGGAAAACGATGGGGGCGGTCTTCTCTTTCTTTAACTTCGAAAGCTGCAACAATTCTTCTAAGACGTGGTAATAAGGTCTGTTGTCGCCCGGCTTGTCTGAGACCTTGTGTGCCAGAATCTCGTTGTTGAAAGCATCGATCAGCAGTGTCCATTCATATTGCTTTCCTCCACTCCGGAACATCGTCATATCTGAGGTGACGATTTGCAAAGGCTCTTTTGGATGCCATTTCCCGCGCACGATATTCGGAAATCGTATGCTTTCTTCTCCAGGCTTGCGGTATTTGCCGTGCTTTCTGGCTTTGGAATGGATTCCCGCCTGCTTGCAGCACTTGTGTGCGAGGTTGTGAGAGAAGATCCATCCTGTTTCCCTGAAAACCGACACGGATAGACGGTGATATCCATAAGACGGATGTCTTAGGTGGTGGCTGTACAATAATTCTGTGAGCAGCTCACGGTCTTTTTCATAACGGTTTTTAATGCCCCTTCTTCTGCGCCATTTGTAATATCCGGAGCGACTGACATCCAGCAGCCTGCAAAGAAGTGATACCGGATACTTTTTCCTCATCTCCTCGATGATTTCGTAGTCTTTTCTTTGCCAATAACGTATTCCTTCCCGGCACCAACTCCTTTCACGAAGTATCCTTTTTTTAACCGAGCGATCTCCACTTCCTGCTTTGCAACGATTAGGCGAAGACGTTCTTCTTCGCTTAGGCTTTTAGCTGTTACGAGAGCAGCATAAGGGTTCCCGGACCTGTTGACCAACGCCTCTTCGCCGCCTTCAAGGTATTTGCTGATCCAGGTTGACAGCAATCCACTACTGACACCTTCTGCTATCGCAACCTGCTGCAAAGATTCGTGATTTTCAAGATGTCGGTTTATCATTCGCAGTTTTTCTTCGACAGTCCATTTGCGATTCCTTCCTCCTTTTGGTCTTCCCATATCCTCACCTCCTTAATGAAACAGTATCATAAAAAAGTAGACATGCTCTTTTTGCATGTCTACTTTCATCTTACAGGTTCAGCGCCCGAAGGCACCGCGCATTCTATTTGTTGACTGTTACCGCGTTAAGGAAGGCGATTCCGGGATCAACTGTCCTCTTACCAAGTTTGCCGGATCAACTGTCCTGCACGCCCTCGATCGTTGCTTTCGCAGTCGATCAAG
>JAILFI010000050.1 GCA_024697655.1 Clostridiales bacterium | reverse complement strand
CTGGCGATGATCGCTGCCATAATGTCCTTGAAGGTGCGGCCGTATGCGACACCTACAGCAACTGCCACGCACATGGAGATAACAAGCGGCATGTGCGCGTCTACGTAATACCCTTCGATGGCCAGATTGTAGATCATGAGTGCGGCCATACAAAGGATTGGCAGGATAGCGGCCCAAAGAGCCGGAAGCCTTACCTCTCTTTGCTTCTTCTCCTTTTTCATGTCCATACCTCTTTCTGCTAATAATTCCGTCAAGCTATCAGGTGTTCCATCCAGGAGACCCTCTTCCTCTTCTCCCCGGGAAACACCTGAAATACTAATAATAAACTAATATTATTATAGCGCAAACCGACAGATATTGACAATCTTTCCCGTCGAATCGCACGCCCCCTATCCTCCGGCGGACTACATGACTATCCCTATCCTCCGGCGGACCACCTGACCGTCCCTATCCTCCGGCGGACCACCTGACCGTCCCTGTCCTCCACCAAACCAAACCGGCAGCCGCAATAGCTGCCGGTTTTCTCCAGGTATTCGATGCGCCTTTCCACAAGGTCTTTCTGCAAAAGCAGATCATCTTGATTGCTTCGCCACATTGTCCATTTTTTCTTGGAAATGTGGCGATTTTTTCAACGGTTTTGCGATGTGTAGTCTTGGCGATTCCCTAAAATCGAGAGGCGAGGCCGAAAAGCATTGAAAAAGTCTCCACATTGGCTTTCTTTTGTGCCGCATGTGGCAAAAAGGCGACCGAACTGGAATAATGTGGAAACTCTTATAGTCATTTTCGCGAATAAAGATCGGGGCTGGTTTCGTTATATCGTTCTGCCGGCAAGACCTGATATCTATCTGAACATGTCTTCATATCCCGTGATGCCGAGCGCGTTCATGCGCGGAATCGCTTTGCCCGCGTTCAGCCGCCCAACTCCGGATAGCAGATGACCGGCGGCTGGTCTTCCAAGTGCTCCCCGATCTGCTTTTCCATCCAGATCACACTGTACCAGCGGCCGAACTTCCTGCCGCAGCGCCGGAAATCCGCGTTCCTGCGGAACCCCATATGTGCATGGAAATCCGCGCTGTTCATAGTCAGATACTCGTCTTCCCCGTCCGGGACAGCGATATAGGCATACAAGTTGACAATGCCCATGCGGCGGAGCGATTCCTCGAGTTTTTCGAAGAGCATCCTGCCGATCCCTGTCCCCACCGCGTCCGGCGCCACATAGATCGTGATCTCACAAGACCACGCATAGGGCGGCCGGTCAAGGAACGGGCCGGCGTAAGCAAAGCCCTTCACCGCGCCGTCCTCCTCTGCTGCAAACCAGGGATACCGCTCCAAGACCTGCTGCATGTGCCGGACGTAGTCCTCAGGCGGCGGGGCAGATGCAGAAAAATGAACCGCCGTCGTCTTCAGATAGTGATCGAAGATCTGACGGCAGGCTTCCGCATCCCACAGATCCGCATCGCGTATGATAACCATCGTTTCCTCCCTTGCCAGACGGCAAATGGACTGCTTCTCTTTGTGTATATGATACTCTATTTCCGCCCTCCCATTCTATAAAAAAAGCCCGCCTGGCAGGCGGGTCTTTTTTCATAAGCTTTTACGGCATGCTGCTAGATCGCGTATTTCTCTTTATATTCGTTGAACAGCTGCACGTACGTTTCGTTCTGCCGGTAGGCCAGATCGTCCTGCATCTCGTGCGCCCCGAACTCCCCGTCGGATTCCAGGACGTCGACCGCCACGTTGCTGCAGTGGTCGGAGATCCGCTCGTAGTCGGTCAGAAGATCGTTGAACACAAATCCGTTCTCCAGCGTGCACTCCTGCCGCGCCACTCTGTCGATGTGGTTGGATTTGAGCGCGTCGCAGAGATCGTCGATGACCTCTTCCAGCGGGTCGATCCTGCGCGCCTTCTCAACATCGCCGGTCACAAATGCGTCAATGGTCAGTTCGGTGATATCGCTGACCGCCTGCTCGAGGACGTTGAGTTCCTCCATGCCCGGCGCCGAGAAGTTGATCTTCTTCGTCTCGATCTCCTCCACCGACTCACCGATGTTTCTCGCATGGTCGGAGATCCGCTCAAAATCAGACAGCACGCGCAGGTACTTGTTGGCCTCTGTGGACTGTGCATCCGTCAGATCCTGACGTGTGATCTTTGCCAGATAGATTCCCAGTTTATCCTCATACCGGTCGAGCACGCTTTCCAACTCGAACACCTTCTTCAGGTCGGTCTTGTCGTAGGTCTGCCGCGCCGCAACCGCATGATGCACGCTCTCGAGCGCCTTCTCCGCCATGGAGTCGATGACCGTCTTGCTCTGCGCCAGTGCCAGTGCAGGGTGATCGAGGAACCGGCTCTCCAGCCTATCCATATCCGCCTGCTCGGCTGCCGCTTCTTCGCTCTCCGGGAAGAGCCAGCACACGATCCGCTCCAGCAGCCCGATCACAGGCGCCAGCACGATCACAACAGCGAGACGGTACAGCGTGTTCGTCAGTGCGATCGTCACCATCGTCATCGTCATCTGCATGAACCCGAATCCGATAACCGCGTTCAGCGCATAGAAGACCACACCGCAGATGATCGCTCCCAGCACGTCGATGATCAGATAGACAAAAGCGGTTCTCTTTCCGTTGGTGCTCGCTCCGAGCGCACTGAGCATGACCGGCACGGATGCGCCGATGCCGATGCCCATGAGGATCGGGAACGCCATATCGAACTGGACAGCCCCGGTCACAGCCAGCGCCTGCAGGATACCAACAGCAGCACTCGCGCTCTGGATGACCGCGGTGATCAGAAGGCCTGCCAGTACGCCGAGG
>JAILFI010000029.1 GCA_024697655.1 Clostridiales bacterium | reverse complement strand
CGACGGCGCTTTCTACGGTCCGAAGATCGACCTGTCCATGAAGGACGCGCTCGGCCGCGAATGGCAGATGGGCACCATCCAGCTCGACTTCCAGCTCCCGCAGAACTTCGATCTCAAGTACGTGGCGCACGACGGTTCGTTCAAGCAGCCGGTCCTGATCCACAGAGCGCTGTTCGGCAGCATGGAGCGGTTCATCGGTATCCTCATCGAGAACTTCAAGGGATCCTTCCCCTTCTGGATGTCCCCGATGCAGGTCGGCATCGTCCCGATCCGCACTTCGCACAATGAGTACGCGAAGAAGGTCGAGGAAGCGCTCTACGACGCGCGCATCCGTGTCGAGGCCAACTACGCCGACATGAACATGAAGCTCAAGATCAAGGAGTACAAGCATCTGCGTGATCCGTACATCGTCGTCGTCGGCGACAAAGAGGCGGAGGAAGGCACCGTATCGATCAACATCCGCGGCACCAACAAGAATCTGCAGAACATCCCGCTGGATACCTTCATCAAGATGTGCCAGAAGATGAACAACGAGTACTCACTCGACCTGCTCGAAGAAGTGCCGGAAGACCTCTAAACAGCAAACTGGTCACATCGGCTTACTATCAAGAATTCATTATCAAGAGTTTACTGATCAAAACCCCGCGTTAAACCGCGGGGTTTTCTGTTTGCAGGGAACCCTGTCAGCAGACAGTGGTTTTATCATATTGACGCCAAAACTTCGCTATTATTCTCAACTTCTTCTTTCCTTAGAAACAAGAATACTTTTCAGAATCCACCTTCTTAAAAGTGTTCTTGTTAGCTCTTTTCCCTCACTTTTGGAATACGTATTTTAATACTTTGGGCAGCGCGGTATTCCTCTATTCCCCCACTCTCCTAATTAGAGAATACTTTCGGCGTCACCGAATAAGAGTTAGTATTCCTTTTCTCACTTCTTCTCAAATATAAGAATAAAACCAGATCGAAGACTCCGAAAAAGTATTCCTACGACTCGATTCTTCGATATTATCGAATACAGCGCTTTTGGGATTTACATTTATTGCCATATCGTTATACTGTAAATGACAGTTATTTCCTTTTTATTGAGACCTTTGGACTATTCGTTTATGATTTACGATTTCGAAAAGCAACTCCAACAGGAGATAAATGAAGAGACTCGTCTTTTAAACAACTATCATCACCAACTATCTTCTCTGGGGGCATTCGATCAACAGAACCTTCGCGTTTATAACAACAAAAGAGGCACTTACTATGCTTCTTACCGCCGAAACAACGGAAAGCCTGCTGTGAAATATCTCGGAAAGCAGGCGCATCCGATGGTGCAGGCAATCCAGCAGAGATATTACTACGATCATGCCGCAGCAAATCTGGAAAGCAATTTGAAGGAAATGAATCGCCTTGCAGCACGGTACAAACCGATCGATCCGAACCGCCTTCGCGAAAGATTCCCGAAGGCGTATCAGTTTGATGCGCCGGTAATATTCAAACTGGCAGGGACCATTGATGAACGTGACTGGGCGAAGGCCGCGCAGCAAGGAGATTACTGCGCATCGGAAAGCCATCCCGAGCACCTCACGCAGATCGCGGCGGACGGGCATTATGTGCGTTCCAAGTCAGAGGTCATCATAACGAACATTCTGCTGTCTTACGATCTGCCGATCCGGCACGAGGAGGAAGGGATCTTCGGAGGGATGACCATCGCGCCGGATTTCACGGTCTACTCGGAGAAACTGCATCGCGAGATCATCTGGGAGCACTTCGGACTGATGAACGATCCGCGTTACCGCAATACCTACCAAAGAAAAATGGCCGCCTTTGCGGCGGCCGGGTACTATCCGTACTTCAATCTGATCACGACGTTTGACGACGCCGGCGGCAACATCGACAGCCGGCTGATCGAAAAACTGGTGCAGGAGTTCTTTCTGTAGTGCGGCGGCGCAGAGGGCCGTTCTGTAGTGCGGCGGCGTAGAAGGCTCTTCTGTAGTGCGGCGGCGCAGCAGGCCGTTCTGTACCGGAAGCTGCGCGGCATCGCCAGGCAGGCTGCCGCAGGATTTAAGACTAGCGGATGTAGTTCGTCTTCACGCGCACCGGCGGCGCGGGCAGTCCGTATTCCTCTTTGCCGAGCGCGATGCTCCTCATCAGAAAGACCATGTTTTCCGCAACGACACGCAGGGTGGCAAGGCCCTCTTCATCTGCCAGGACATCCTCCGGCGTGTAACCGTGCACCGCGTTCCAGTTGCCGATCGCAACGGCAGGCATGCCCGCGCCGAGGAAGTACTGGTTGAGCACTTCGAACGTCGCCGTCGTGCCATTGCGCCGCGCGGAGACGATCGCCGCACCGACCTTCATCCGTTTGTCGAAGTGGGTGCTGTAAAAGAGCCGGTTGAGATACGAGATCAGCGTGCCGTTCGGGCCGCTGACATAGACCGGTGAGCCGATCACCACGCCGTCCGCCTCCTTGAAGAGCGGTGCTGTTTCGTTGACGATGTCGTCGAACACGCAATGCCCCAGTTCTTTGCATTTGAGACAGCCCATGCATCCGCGGATCTCTTTATCGCCGATTTCCAGAAATGTCGTTTCGATGCCGGCCTCTTCAAAGACTTTCTGCATCTCCGCGAGCGCGGTATAGGTGCAGTTGTGCCGCGGACTGCCGTTGATCAACAGGACTTTCATAACAACTCCCTTCTCCCCGCCCTGCCGGCAGGGTCACATTTCATAGTGCGGCTCACGCCGTCGGACGGCGCACCGCCTTCTCATTTGCGGACCGCAAGTCCGGTCGTCATGAATGTCGCTGTCCCGGTTGCCACGGGCTTGCCTGTTTTTTCGCTGCGGGCTTCGGCGCGCAGGTGTGAAATCTGCCTGCCGACCGCCATTGCGGTCACCTCGACCAGCAGCGCATCATCATACTGCATCGGCCGCAGGAACTTTGTCTCCATTGTCAGCGTCGGTGTGAAGTACTCCCCGGCCAGAAACATATTGAGGATCGCCATGGCGTTGTCCATGCAAGTTGTCAGAATGCCGCCGTGGACCACATCCATACGGTTGGTCTGCCAGTGCTGCATCGGATACCGCATCACCAGCGTTCTGTCCGCCAGCGAGCAGCGCACGAATTCCGGGGCGATCATCCCGTTGATGCGTCCTTCCTGCTGCACCAGGTTTTCCTCGACCGTGCGGCGCATGTAAGCTTCCATCTGCGCCTGTGTTTCGTTACAGATCTTCTTCTCGTTCATCTGTTTCTCCCCGCCCGCAATAGGCAGCGTATATCTGCCGTCTCCGTCCGGCTTCAGAATCTTTCAGATTCTCTTTTTGCAATTTTAACGGGACCGTCCTACAATGAATACATGCTGAAATGTACACGACTGCCTTTGGATTTTGAAAAACCGCTCATACAGAACCAGATCCTGCTGCTCGCTTTCCAGTGCGTCATGTACTGCGGCGTGCAGTATCTGGAAGGCGCACCGGCAGACATGACGATGCCGGCTGACAGGCTGATCCCGTTCATCCCGTCCATGATCATCGGCTACCTGCTGTGGTTCCCGATGATCGCGTTCTTTCCGTTGCTTCTGCACCACTTTTCAAAAAAACTATACCGGCGGCACCTGGCCGGGCTGGTGCTGCTCATCGTGCTCAGCTGCCTGATCTATCTGGTCTATCCGACCACTGTCGACCGCGGTCATCTGAACGATGCGCCGCTTTCTCAGCTGGTCTTTTTCATCTACACCGCCGATGAAATGAATCTGAACTGCATGCCCAGCATGCACTGTTCGATGTGCTTTATGATGCTGTTCTCCGCACTTGCATGCAAGGAATCGCCGGCAGTCTATCGATACGGGACCGTCGCCCTCTCATTATTCGTTGTCGCTTCGACACTCTTTGTCAAACAGCACGTGATCATCGACGCCGTGACGGCATTCCCCCTGGCGCTCCTGTGCTGGCTTGCCGGAGGCCTGTTCGCCCGTCAGTCATTAAGACGCAGGCTGATCTCGCCCGAGAAGAGCGATTCCTCGGTGCCGTCATCATCGTAACGCACGAGCAGATGGCAGTGGTCGTCCAATGAGAGCGCCACACCGGACCGCTCCACCCCCGCACGGATGATGGTGATCCGCTTGCCGGGCACAAAACACATGCTGCGGTACCGGTCCGCGACCTGCTGCTCCGTCGCATTGTGATACAGATCAAAGAACTGTTCATACGTATAGGCGACCAGCTTGTTGCGTGCGTCGTCGATCTTTTCCGTGCCGAGAATGCTTCCGGCACGGTCTTTGATGTCCTCCGGCCACCCCTCTTTCGGTGTGTAGATATTGAGCCCGATGCCCACGACCACATTGTCGATCTCCCCTGACTCGAGGCTCGTCGTCGCCTCCGCGAGGATGCCGCAGACCTTTCGGCCGCCGACATACACGTCGTTGACCCACTTGATGCCGACATCGCCGACACCGTACCGGTGAATCGCTTCGGCCACCGCGACCGCCGCCATCGTTGTGATCCGGCCCGCGTCGCCCGCTTCCATGGACGGCCGCAACAGGATGCTGAAATAGATCCCGGTGCCTACCGGGGAGAAGAAACTCCGTCCGCGCCGACCCTTGCCCTTTGTCTGCGCCGCCGCTACAACGATCGTCCCTTCGGGCACCTCTTCGCGCATGGCCGCTTCCCGCAGCAGGTCGTTGGTCGACGTGACCGACTGATGCACAATGATGTTCGCCGCCGCAGGCTCGCGCAGATACTTGGCGATGCCCGCTTCTGATATGACATCGTTCTCCTGCCGCAGCGTGTAGCCCTTGCCGGTGGACGCGTCGATCATGTAGCCGTCCGCCTCGAGCGACTTGATCGCTTTCCAGACCGCTGTCCGGCTGATGCCGAGCGATTCCGCGATGGTACTGCCGGAGACCGGATGGCCGCTGTTTTCTTCCAGGAATCGCACCACTGTCTCTTTGGTGCTCATTTTCTCACTCATAATCAGGTCCTTTTCTATACTGCCAATGCGTCGCGAGGGCGCCCTTGTTCTGCCTTCAACCTATCACAGCCTCCCCGCATCGTCAACCTCAGACGCCCCGGAAGGTAACACCTTGCGTATTGCACTGATTTCCTGTATTTTATATTGTGGTTGGATGTGTGCTTCCTGCCATTTCAAAAGCTGCAACGCCGCTGCGGACAAGCCGCACCGGCAGTCTGCACACCGTCAGTACCGGCGCCAGACGCCGCAATCATACAACAACACCAAACGGAGAACAAAATGGATTATCAGAAACTCGCAGACCTGTTATTCCCGGATATCGACAAGACCCCGGCGGACTACGAAGCCATGTACCCGGTAAGAGACCTGGCGGAAGGCACGCCCGTCACCCGTCTCGGACCGAGCCCCACGGGCTTCATCCATCTGGGCAACCTGTACGGCGCGTTCGTCGATGAGCGCCTTGCCCATCAGCACGACGGCCTGTTCCTGCTGCGCATCGAGGATACCGACGACAAGCGGTTTGTCGAAGGTGCCGTCGAGACTGTTATCGACAGTCTGGACTACTTTG
Source organism: Clostridiales bacterium (assembly GCA_024697655.1). The sequence goes on along the minus strand of JAILFI010000029.1, from coordinate 123 downwards.
ACATCCATTTTGATGAAGGCGCTTCCAAGGAAGGCGAGATCGGCGATTACGGTCCCTACCACCAGAGCGAACGCGGTCCGCTGTACCGCTGCTTCGCAAAGAAACTCGTTGCGGAAGGCAAAG
>JAILFI010000025.1 GCA_024697655.1 Clostridiales bacterium | reverse complement strand
GATTCCCGGTGACGCGGGCACACCGATCGCGGATAAGCTGGCAGATCTGAGCAAGTACTTTCTTCTGATCCTGTGCGCGATCTATTTTGAGAAATACCTGCTCACGCTGACAGGCCTTTTCTCGTTCCGTATTCTGATTCCTGCTGCCTGCATCCTGCTGATCATCACGCTGCTCTGGCAGAAAGAGAATTACACCATCATCTCGCGTTCCAAAGTGCGGCGTTTTGCGGCGAAACTGGCCGCCTTTGGACTCATCATTTACCTGCTCGTCCCGATGAGCATTGTCCTGTCAGGAGCCATTGAGCACAGCTACCAGGACTCGATCAGCGAGACGATCGAAAATGCACAAAAAAAGACGGAGGAACTCGAAAAGAATTCCTCCTCTGAAGATGAAAGCGCATGGAAACGCTTTATCTCTAAATTTGAAAACGGTGTCTCCGGCCTGATCGATCAGTTTGAGTCTACTCTGAGCAGTATGCTGGAGGCGATCGCAGTCCTGATCGTCACCTCCTGTCTGATTCCGATCCTGGTTCTGATTTTTCTTGTGTGGATCGCGAAGATGCTCTTCGGCCCCGACTGGGCGATCATGGAAAGCCTCAAACGGCGCTCTTAGATATAGTCTTTGATACGGATCGCGTAGATATCCTCAAACGCGATCCGTTTTTCTTCTATCCTTATAAAATGATAGGGCAGACTGATCCGCCATACGACGCCTTCCAGTACCGTATCATGAAATGCATGGTAGCATTCCACTTCCACACGCATCCCCTTTTCGATCTGTGCCAGTACACGCGAGTTCGCTTCTTTTTGTTCTTCGCCTATCTCCCGCCTGACTGTACGCGCATGCCGCTCCTCACGTTCGCGCAGCGCTTCCGTCAGCCCTTTCATCGCATCAAACGGAAGAAACTGCTTTGCCCTGTCCTGTCTTTTCATCATGCTTTGTGACCGCCTATCATCTCATTGCGTTCGCGCTGCGTCGCTCCGTCCAGAAAATCTGTCCCGCGCAGAATCGTATTCTTCCCATAGCGCTCGGACAATTCCAATACCGCCTTCTCTCGTGCCTTCTCTCTCTCAAGCGCATGCCAGTCGGAAAAAAGACCGTATCCCTCGCACCCTTCGTCACAGACATCCTCAAAACTGATCGACATCCGCCTGATCAGAACTTTCCTGTCGGCAATCCGGTCGTAGAGCTCCATGACTCTCGACTCCATCAGAGAGTACAGCGCTGTCGCATCCATCAGGTTGACATGCCCATGCGCTGCAGGCAGCGCATTGTGCGTGTACATAATACCGATCCATACTTTTTTGGAAATCACACCCCGCTTCATCAGCTCATGACAGCCGTTTAAAATCATCTCCCTCATGACCACACGCGCACGCTCAAAGCTGTAATCATAGGGCAGAATCTGCGAGAAGGAGACTGAATGGCTTTTGCTTCTGTAATTCTTAATATCCGCCATGAGGCAGGTCTCTCTCCCCCACGCATGATCGATCAGCAGTTCAGCATCGATCCCGAACTCTTTGTATAAAATCTCCTGCGGCATCTGCGTGATACCGCGCATGGTTTGGATGCCCAGTTTGTCCAGACGCTTTTGTGTGCCTTTCGCGATATGCCAGAAATCTGTGATCGGCTTGTGATCCCAGAGTGTCTGCCTGAACGACTCTTCCGTCAGAACGCCCATATGATCCGGTGCGTGCTTGGCCGTGATATCCAGTGCCACTTTCGCAAGAAACAGATTCGTCCCGATCCCGGCTGTCGAAGGGATATGAAAACGCGATGCGATCTCGTCCATCAGCTTTTTGGCAAGTTCTCTCGCGTTCATATGATAAAGGTCCAGATAATCCGTCACATCGATAAACGACTCGTCGATGGAATAGACATGGATATCGGCCGGGTCAAAATAATCCAGATACATCTCGTAGATATCAGCTGCGTACTCAACATACAACTTCATCTGCGGCAACGCTGCAATATAGGTGATATTCTTAGGGATCTCATAGAGACGGGCCCGGCCGCCGATGCCCTGTGCCTTCATCTTCGGCGAAACCGCCAGACACAGCGCGCCGCGTCCGCGCGACGGATCAGCAACCACGAGATTGGTCTCAAACGGATTGAGACCACGCTCTGCGCATTCGACCGAAGCGTAGAAAGATTTCATATCGATACAGAAATAGGTGCGTTGTTTGTTCATTGATTCCCCTGTCGGATGAGACAGGCGCAGGCCCGGTTGCCCGGACCCGCGTACGCCTCTCCATGTCCCCCCTTATTTACAGAGATTTGATGATGTGCTTGAC
>JAILFI010000170.1 GCA_024697655.1 Clostridiales bacterium | reverse complement strand
CGCCGGTCCCGTCATGGGTCGGGTAATCGTCGCCAAAGACGTTCAGTTTCGGGCGGATGCCGCAAGCGACCTGCGTGATGTACGGCATGAGATTGTTCGGGATACCGCTGGGTTTCTCCCCGATCAGACCGGATGCATGGGCCCCGATCGGATTGAAATACCGCAACAGCACCACGGCCGTTTCCGGGTCTGCTGCACAGACATCCTGCAGGATCTGCTCGATCATGTACTTGGTCCATCCGTAGGGATTCGTACAGCCGAGCGGACCAGACTGCTCCGTGAAGGGCACTTCGTCAACAAGGCTGTAAACAGTCGCTGACGAACTGAAGATGAACTGCCGGACGCCATGCTGTTTCATCACTTCAAGCAGCGTCAGCGCCGCGTCGATATTGTTTCTGTAGTACTCCAGCGGCTTCTCCACAGACTCGCCCACGGCCTTGAACCCTGCGAAATGGATCACCGCTTCGATATCCTGCTCCGCAAACAGTTTCTCCACTGCATCCGCATCAGTGACATCGATCTCGTAAAGCAGCGGCTTCCTGCCGGTGATTTCCCCGATCCGGTCTATGACAGACCGCTCACTGTTGGAGAGGTCGTCCGCTATAACGACCTCATATCCTGATTCTATCAATTCCACTGCAGTATGGGATCCGATAAATCCCGCACCGCCTGTCAATAAAACACTCATACTAACCTCTTTACTTGATACGTCTTCCGACGATATACATCCTGCCCTCGTTGGTGTGGTACGCGCAGGTCGACAGCGTCACCAGCTGATCGCCGAACTGCGGCTCGATGCCTGTGTCGTAGCTTGACTCGGCCATGACACCGTTTACATATTCATAAAAGGTTTCTTCATCGGAAAGGCCCGCGTACTGATAGTACTGGAAGGCTGCCGAATCCTCTGCCCTTATCTGGGAACGGCTCGCAGCGAAGATCTCGTAGACGCCGCTGTCTGTTTTGCCGGTCTCCGGGTCATACACATCAAACGTGAATGTCTTGTGATCCTCCCAGAATTCTTTCGAATCGTACTCCTGCAGGTCGTGGAACATCGTTCCGAATTTCATGTTGTGGCCGTAGATGAGCCAGTTCCAGGTCGTATCCAGATGATATTCTTCCCCATCGATGACCGCATCCCGCGGCTTGACTACACTCACCCCGTCCAGGAACGGCACCCCGGATGCGGAGTACTCGCCGCTGAAATCCCTGTGCAGATAGTACTCCGGATCGTCCGGCGTCTGCATGACCGGATAGTTGATTTTCGTATCCTCGATCTTGATCCATCCTATAAAGTCATGGTTCAGTTCATAGATTTCCGACAGATCTCTCGAATGATCGCGGATCTGGCTGAAGTCTTTTTCGGCGTCCAGCTTATCCTTGGCATACAAAAGCAGATGCGCTGCGCTTCCGCAGAATACGATGGCGCATATAACGATCAGGATCCAGCTGATCAGACCCCTGCTTCCCCTGCCTTTGCCTTTTGCCATAATACCTGTCTTCTCCTTCTATGCAAATTACGATCTGTTTTATACTGCCTGTCCTTTTGCAAAAGCATCCTTATTCAGTGCAACGAACTTCGGCTTGACGTACTTCTCGATGACATCCATCCACTCCTCTTCCGTGAACGGCAGCGCGTCGGATGCGGCACCGAGCAGGACGACGTTGACCGCCTTGCTGCTGCCGGCCTCCTCCGCCAAAGCCAGCGCGTCGAATTTCACGAGCGTCTGCGCTGCTTTTGCGAGGGTTTCATCGATGTCCGCCGGATAGTCCACTTGCCCCAAAACAACGGGCATCGGCATGATCTGCTGCTCATTCACGTACATGGCGCCGCCCTTCTTCAGATACGGCAGCCACCGGTAGGCTTCCAGTTTCTCGAATGCGATGATGATATCCGCCTCGCCTTTTTCGATGAGCGGTGAAGCAACCGTGGTGTCGCTGATCTTGACGTGCGTCACAACATCGCCGCCCCGCTGGCTCATGCCGTGGACCTCAGAGAGTTTGACGTCATATTCCTTCATCAGGGCCAGGTTTCCCAGAAGGACACTTGCCAGCAGCGTTCCCTGACCGCCGACTCCTACGATAAGAATATTCTTTTCCATCTTATTTGTCCTCCTTCTTGATTGCATCAAACGGACACACCT
>JAILFI010000129.1 GCA_024697655.1 Clostridiales bacterium | reverse complement strand
TCCGCCATCGGGGAGCTCGGGGTGATCGGGTAGATCGCCGCGACATCCGTGAAAGCGTAAGAAATGTAACCGGCAGCAGTGTTACCATCCATGGTCTTCATTTTCTTGTTGCTCATTTCTTCCTCCATTCGAAAACATTGATTCATATATAGGTCAAGATGTCTGTTCCGGTATTAGCGGAATCGCTGCGCGATTCCCGGAAAAGCCACCTTCCCCTCCATTCTAATGAACACATTATATCACAAAAGAATGCCGAAAATATTGAAAAACCGCAATTCTTTCCGTTTTTCCGATGACACGGATTCAATGAATCCGGTTCACCGGTTGAGCAGATACAGTCCCGTCATGCAGACCGCAAGCCCGGCAACTTTCGTCGGCGTGATCTGCTCTTTGTAGAGCAGGTAACCGACAGCTACGAGCGCGATCGCGAGAAAGCAGGATTTGACGATATACCCCGTATTGACGTTCCACCCCACTTTATACATATAGATCGAGCCCGCCTCCAGACCCACGATCGCGACCCCCAGCAGGAATGTCGCCCAGTTGACCTGCCCCCATTCCTGCAGCAGACTGCCGCCTTTTGTCATAGCAAAGAAGATCACGGCAGAAGCCGCTGCCCCGACCATATAGGTCACCGTCAGCGAGGCAAACGGATTGATCCCTTCCGGTGTCGACTTCGCCGCGACCTGATAGAAAACGTCTGCGAAGACCGCCAGCGCGATCGGCCAATACATACTCATGATAACCTCCTGTTAAAAAAGCCACCCCAAAGGGTGGCAATCTCAAATCAACAGATTCTGACTTCTCACGCGCTCATTATCGCAGCCTGCGGGCTGTCTGTCAACATGCCCCGCCGTCCTGCGCGGTGTATAAAAAAGGACGAAGCACACGGCTTCGTCCTTTTCCTGATCAAGTATGCTGCTTTGCGCTCCGTTCCCTATTTCAGGATGACGAAGCGGTCGCCGGCCGTAGGTCCGTAGGACAATGCGTCCTTCGGGCAAGCCCCGACGCAGGCCTGGCATTCGATGCACGCATCGCGGTCGATGGTCCAGGTGCGGGTATCCTTACGGTCAACTTCGAGAGCGCCGACCGGGCAGTTCTTCGCGCACAGACCGCAGAGGATGCACTTTTCCACATCCAGCGCGATGCCGTCCGGACCGTCCGCAGCAGGGGCTGCAGCGGGAGCCGGTGCTTCTTCTTTGGCAGGTGCCTCAGCAGGCGCCTCCTCTTTCGCAGGAGCCTCTTCCTTTGCGGGAGCAGCCTTCTTTTCCACCTTCGGGATGGTGAAACTGTCGCCGGCTGTCGGACCCATGCTCAGGCTGTTCTTCGGGCACTTCTCAACACACATGCCGCACTGGACACAGGTGTCCCTGTCGATGGACCAGGTGCGTTCCTTGCGGTCGACCGTGATCGCGTCCACCGGGCAGTTCTTCGCGCACAGCCCGCAGACGATGCAGGTGGATGTGTCGAGCGCGACCCCTTCCGGACCGTCACCCGCCGGTGCTGCGGCCGCTGCTGCCGGAGCTGCTTTGGGCGCGGCCTTTTCCTTCTTCGGGATATCGAACTTGTCAACGACCTTCTCCGTACCGGGCTCTGTGTACTCCGGCGCCATGGACAGGCACTTCTTCGGGCAGGCTTCTACGCAGCTGCCGCACTGGATGCACTGCATGCGCTGGATCTCCCAGGTGCTGCCGGCGCGGTCAACGGTGATCGCGTTGGCCGGGCACTTTCTCATGCACATCCCGCAGAGGATGCACTGATCTTTATCGATATCGATGTGGCCTCGGGTACGGGTTTTCCAGTTCTTTGTGATGATGGGCTGGTCCGCCGTGATCTTGGTGGCCGGTTTTTTGAACAGACTCTTGAGGACGACTTTTCCGATTTTGAATGTTGCCATTACCCTCACCTACCTTTCTGTGCAGCTGATGCAGGGGTCAATGGTGAGGACGACCATCGGAACGTCCGCCAGATCACAGCCCTGAAGCATCTTTGTCATTGCAGGAATATTCATGTTGGTGGGAGTACGCACGCGCATTCTCTCGAGGAACTTGGTCCCCTTGTCAAAGCCCTTGGCATAGTAGAATGCACCACCGCGGGGCTGTTCCAGACGGAACGTCGCTTCGCCTTCCATGTTGCCCTTGACAGCAACTTCGATGGGACCGTCTTCGATGATCTCCACTGCCTTCTCGATCAGTTCGATCGACTGGAAGATCTCACCGATACGTACCATGCATCTGGCGTAGCAGTCACCTTCCGTACGGACGACCGGCTCAAAGCCGAGGCGCTGGTAGGACGGTGTGCCGTTGCGCAGATCCAGATCGAGCCCGGACGCTCTTGCCATCGGGCCGACCGTGCACAGATCCATCGCTTCTTCTTTCGTCAGTTTGCCGACGCCGCAGAGACGGTTCTTGACGGATGTGTCGTTCATGAAGACCGTCGTCAGGCTGCGGATGTCGTCTTCGATCGCGTGCAGTTTCTCGACAACGCCCTTCAGGTATTCGTTGTCCACATCCTTGCGGATACCGCCGACTTTGCAGACCGAGAAAATGACGCGGCCGCCGGTGGTTTCCTCAAAGATGTCGAGGATCGTTTCGCGGATCCTCCAGCAGTGCATGAACAGGCTGTCAAAGCCGAAGCCGTCAGCCAGAAGACCCAGCCACAGAAGGTGGGAATGCAGACGGGACAGTTCATGCCAGATCGTACGCATCGTTTCCGCTCTTTCGGGGATCTCGATCCCCATGGCGTTCTCGACGGCGCCGCAGTAGCCCCAGCCGTGGCCGAAGCTGCAGATGCCGCAGATACGCTCGATGACATAGACCATTTCGGTGTATTCTTTCTTTTCAACCAGCTTTTCGAGGCCTCTGTGAATAAAGCCGATGGAAGGAATCGCTTCGACGACTTTCTCATCCTCAATCACCAGGTCGAGATGGACCGGCTCCGGAAGTACGGGATGCTGAGGTCCGAAAGGAATGATCGTTCTTTTACCCATTTTCTTACCTCCTTTTCCCTACTTTTTCTTCCACGGTGTCGGTTCCGCGGTCTTGAAGAAATTGCCGTGGAAATCCAGCGCGCTGTGCAGGAATTCGATCCCGAACAGATCGTGGACTTCATTCTCATAAACGAACGCATTCCAGTAGGAACCGGTGATGCTTTCGACTGTTTCGCCTTCTTTGACGTGCAGTTTGTAGTTGGTCATCTCGTAGTCCTTGTCGAAGGAATACATGACGATCGCGCCGTCATCCTGAGTGATGCCGCACATCTGTACGAAACGGTGTCCGTCTTCCTTGAGATTTCTGACCGTGGGCAGAAGCTCAGAGGCCGTGATCTCACGGAAGTTCTGGATCTTGTTCATATTCTTATCCATTACGCTTCTTCCTCCTCTTTCGCTTCAGCCGGATCGTCCAGGACCGGCATCGCCTGCTGCGGCGCTGCCTTGGCACCGGCCTTTGCCGCCGCCTGTTCCTGACGCAGTTTTTCTCTCTTTTCAGCGAGGACGCCGAGCCCCTTCACGACACCGTCGATGATGGCTTCCGGTCTCGCCGCGCAGCCGGGGACGTAGCAGTCGACCGGGATGACCGTGTCGACACCGCCCTGGATGTTGTAGCACTCTTTGAAGATGCCGCCGTTGTTGGCGCAGATACCGACCGCCACGACGACTTTCGGCTCAGGCATCTGTTCGTAGATCTGCTTGACGACGTTCTTGTTCTGCTCGTTGACGGAGCCGGTCACCAGGAACACATCGGCGTGCTTGGGGTTGCCGGTGTTGATGATGCCGAAACGTTCGACGTCATACATAGGAGTCAGGCAGGCGAGAACTTCGATGTCGCATCCATTGCAGCTGGAGCCGTCATAGTGGATGATCCACGGAGATTTAGTGATATATGACATGCCATTCCCCTCCTTCTACTTCATGAAGATCAGTGCAAACAGGTTGGCGCCGCCCAGGACCAGTGCGACCAGCCAGGACGAGTTGAGCGCGACCTGCCACTTCATTCTTGCAAAACTGTTGCCGATCAGGATCTCGAGGAAGTACGCCGCCAGCGCGACGACAACCCCTGTGATGATCCCGGAGATCTCACCATTGGAGAAGAACAGGAAGACCATACCGAACAGGAAGACGTTCTCGTACCAGTGAGCCGCCTCGACCAGCGCCAGCGTGCTTCCGGAGAACTCGGTCTTCAGACCGCCGACCAGTTCCTGATGCGCGTGATGCGACATGGACAGGTCGAACGGTGCTTTTCTCAGTTTGATGGTCAGGATGAAGACGAATCCCACGAAGATGCCGCACAGATAGATGACCGGCATCTTGGGCGTCGCCATGATCTCATACACATTGAAGCTGCCGGTGTACATGTAGAAACCGACGCAGGCGATGAGGACCATGGGTTCATACGCCATCATCTGCAGCATTTCTCTCTCGGCACCGACCTGTGCATAGGGGGAATTCGAGGAGAATGCGGCGACGATGAGGAACACACTGGCAAGCGTCAGCGTGAACATCACCATCAGCAGGCTCTGTCCCGCGAAGAACATGCAGCCTGTGACGACCACGAACAGGAAGAAGCAGAAAATATAGAAATCCTGCACTCTGTTGACCGTGATCTTTTCCTTCTCAAGCAGTTTGAGAACATCGTAGAACGGCTGCAGGATGGAAGGACCGACACGGCCCTGCATCCTCGCCGAGATCTTTCTGTCGATACCGGCCAGGAGACCGCCGACCACGGGGGCCAGGATCAGGTATGCGACTACACAAATGATCATCTTAGCCATATTACATACCTCCATAACCGATCAGCGCACCGACGACCATGCCAATGAAACCAAGGATGATCACAGATGTGGTGGCAACGCCGATGACATTCATCTTGAATTCGCCGAAATAGCTTTCCATATACCAGTTGCGCAGCGACACGGGTTTGGGCTGGAACATGGCATCTTCGAACGTGAGGTCGTCGCCCTGGTTGACACCGGCCATGTAGATCGGCACGATGCGTTTCTTCGTCCGTCCGAAGAAGAAGGCGAAGAGCAGGACCAGCACAGCGACCATGATGACCATGACCATCATGTTGCTGTTCTGCAGCGGCAGTGTATCGATCGCCTGACCGAAGACCGCGGTGCCCGACAGATACGGAACGATCATGGTCTTGGAGATGAACGGGAAGCAGATGCAGACCAGCACGACGAGCGCCGTCAGCGTGACGTGGACGAAGCTCTCCGCACCGTGGACCGTCTTCTCGATGTTCTCTCTGTTCGCAACGATCGCGGCCAGCTTGCCCATCCACTTGCTCCAATAGAACGCTGTCGCGGCACTGCCGAAGCAGATGATCAGGATGAGGAGCGGATTGCCCGCGTCGACGAAGGTGACCATCGTCGCCCACTTGGAAATGAGCATACCGAAGGGAGCCAGGAACATGCCGGCGATACCGATCAGCATGCAGGCCGCCAGCTTGGGCATTCTGTCAAACAGACCATCCATATCCTCGATGTCGCGGCTGCCGATGTGATGCTCCGCAGTACCGACGCAGAGGAACAGGAGAGACTTGGTGATCGCATGGAAGATGATGAGCAGCGTACCTGCCCAGACCGCAGCCGGTGTGCCGATGCCGCCGCAGGTGACGATCAGGCCGAGGTTGGCAACGGTGGAGTACGCCAGCACTCTCTTCGCATTGCTCTGCGAGATCGCCGCGAAGGACGCCAGCAGGAATGTGATGCCGCCGACCAGATAGACCATCGTGCCCGCAAGGTTGCCGCCGAGGACCGGTGCCAGCTTGAGGATGAGGAACACGCCCGCCTTGACCATCGTCGAGGAGTGGAGCAGTGCCGAGACCGGCGTCGGCGCGACCATGGCACCAAGCAGCCAGCTGTTGAACGGCATCTGTGCGCACTTCGTGATGCCGGCGAAGGCCAGGAACATCGCGACGATGAAGACCGGCTGTCCCATCTTGCCGAGCAGGATCATGTTGGACAGTTCCAGCGTGTCAAAGTTCGACCCGAGCAGAACGATACCGATCGCAAAGCCTAGTCCGCCGCCCAGGTTCATGACCAGTGCGCGGAACGCGTTGCGGGTCGCGATCTTGTCTTCTTCCTCTTCTTTGTGGAACAGGCCGTTGTACCCGATCATGAAGAACGAGACAAGCGAGGTGATCTCCCAGAAGAAGTACATCCAGATCAGGTTGTTGGACATGACCAGTCCGAACATTGCCGACAGGAACAGGAAGATCAGGAAGAAGAACCAGGGTCTTCTGTCCTTCCCTTTCGCGTGCGCCTGGAAATCCTTCATGTAGCCCGTGGCGAACACGGCGATGAGGGAACCGACAATACCGACGATCAGGACCATGATCATCCCGAGATGATCCACGTACATCGGATACTGCACGTCGATGTGATGTCCTTGCTTCAACTCAAACCAGATCATAAGAGGTGTCTGGATGATCGAAAGGACCGGAGCCAGATACCGCTTCTTCTGGATACCGAGGACGATGATGACGAGCGCCAGGCATACTTCGATGGCCATCATGACGTTGCCGATCGTCTCCGCTTTGGGAACCGCAAAGTATTCCCCGCCGGAAGACACATTGGTGGCAACGAGATAGATGGACGCCGCCGCGATCACTGCCGCGGACACCTTGACGACTACGTCTCTCGCTCTATCCTCTTTGAGTACTAAAAGGACTATTGCTACTAATAGCGGAAAACCGATTAGAAATAAAATAGTGCTCATTTAATCCTCCTAAAAGAACATTGATACGAATCGTACGTTTGCACGCTAATGGAACATACCCACGTACACTTCAATATTATACCCGCTGGCCACCGCGCAAGCAAGTTAAAAGGAAAGTAAAGAATGCCCGAAATAATAAACAGAATATTACGATAAGTGCATGAAAAAAGCACGGCTGTCAGACGAATCGCCTGCGCCGTGCCGTCTTTCCTTATTATCCGTTCCTCTCCGCTAGCCCCGGTCTGTCACCAGTTCCCCTACCAGACTGAACGTCTTCGCTTCAGTGATCTTCACCTTGCAGAGATCGCCCGGCCTGATCAGACCGCCCGCCGCGGGGCCGGCATCAAAATTGACGAGTTTGAATCCGTCGGTCCGGCCGCCCAGTCTGCCGGCGTCGCGCTTGCTGGCGCCTTCCGCCATGACTTCGACCGTTCTGCCGACGTACGCCTTGTTGCGTGCCAGCGAATGACGGTTCACCGCTTCGACGAGCCGGTCGAACCGCTCATGTTTGACCTCTTCCGGGATCTGGTCCGGATACTTTGCAGCCGGCGTTCCCGGCCGGATGGAGTACAGGAACGTAAAGGCACTGTCATACCCCACTCTTTCGACGAGATCCAGCGTATCCGCAAACTGCGCTTCCGTCTCCCCGGGAAAGCCCACGATGATGTCGGTCGAAATGCAGATATCCGGTGCTGCCGTGCGCAGTTTATCGATGATGCGCAGGTACTGGTCCCGTGTGTAGTGGCGGTTCATCCTGCGGATCACTTCGTCGCTGCCGGACTGGACCGGCAGGTGGATGAATTTGCATAGTTTGCCGCAATCCCCGAACGCGTTGATCAGTTTGTCGGAGATATCCTTCGGATGCGATGTCATAAACCGGATCCGTTCCAGCCCGTCGATCTGCGCAAGCATGTAGATCAGATCCGTGAAATCCACGTCTTTGCCGCGATAGGAATTGACGTTCTGTCCGAGCAGAGTCACCTCTTTGACCCCGCCGGCAGCCAGGCGCTCCACCTCGGCTTTGATATTCGCCGCTTCCCGGCTGCGTTCCCTGCCGCGCGTATAAGGCACGATACAATAGGTACAGAAATTGTTACAGCCGAACATGATATTGACGAATGCCTTGTAGTCATACAGCCGTTTGTACGGCATGCCCTCCACGACATCGCCGCCCTCTTTCCAGACATCGATCATCGTCTTCTGTCTGTAGCGGAACGGGGTGCCGTCCTCTTCACCGGGCTCTTGTTTCCGGGCTGCTTCCCGGCGCGCTTTTTCGAGCTGCTTTTCACGGCTGATCAGCACTTCGTCGAGCATCTCCGGGAACACATGGATGTTGTGCGTTCCGAAAACGATGTCCACCCAGGGGTACTTTTCCTTGATCTCGTCGACGATATACTGCTGCTGCATCATGCATCCGCAGACGCCGATCACGAAGTCCGGATCGTGTTCCTTGTGCTTTTTGATCTGCCCGAGCGTCCCGAAGAACCGCTTGTCCGCGTTGTCGCGCACGCTGCAGGTATTGATCAGCACAAGATCCGCCTCCTCGTGCGAGCCTGCCGGCGTATACCCGCGCTCCTCCAGATAGCCCGCGAGCGTTTCACTGTCGCGCTCGTTCATCTGGCAGCCGAAGGTAATGATATGATATTTTTTGGAATCGCTCTGCAGCATATTTTCCTCTTTACTTAAATATAATTATTGTTATCTGTCGATCTCGGGTTTGCGGTCACGGCCCATCAGCTGAACGACCGCTTCTTTTGCGCTGACCTTACCGTCGATCACATCGTTGATCGTCTCAGTGATCGGCATTTCAACGCCTTCCCTTGCTGCCAGCTGTTTGGCGGCAACGGCTGTGGTCATCCCCTCGACGACCATCCCGACACGCTTGACCGCTTCGGCAGGCTCAACACCTTCGCCGATCATGATGCCGCAGCGCCTGTTGCGGGAATGCATACTGGTGCATGTGACGATCAGATCGCCGACCCCGGTCAGCCCCAGGAATGTCGCGGGGTCCGCGCCGAGTTTTGTCCCGAGCCGCCGGATCTCCGCCAGCCCCCTCGTCATAAGCGCCGCTTTGGCATTGTCGCCGAAGCCCATGCCGTCGGAGATGCCCGCGCCGAGCGCGATGATGTTCTTCAGGGAACCGCCCAGTTCGACACCGACCAGATCGGTGGCTGTGTAGATACGGAAGCGCTCTGTCATGAAGATGTCCTGCGCTTCTTTCGCCACACGGGAGTCAAACGACGCCACGGCGACGGTCGTTGGCAGGCCGATCCCGACCTCCTCTGCGTGGGAAGGCCCTGACAGGGCCACATATCTAAGGCCGGGCTTGAGTTCCTCCGCGATCTCACTCATCCGGCAGAGCGTCCCCTGCTCGATGCCCTTGGCCACATTGACCACGAGCATGTCATCGGTCACATAGGGAAGCGCCCCCCGGAAAGCTCTGCGGAATGCCTGCGCCGGCACGCCGAAGAGAGCCACGTCCGCCCCTTTCAGCGCTGTCTCGGCATCCTTGACAGGCGTCAGGTTGTCCCCGAACTTCGCCCCGGGCAGATACTTTGCGTTTTCGTGCTTTTCCGCCATATCGGCAAGCATCGCCTGGTCCAGATCCGTGATGCGCACTTCGTGTCCCTTATTGGACAGCGTGATCGCCAGCGCGGTGCCCCAGCTGCCTGCCCCGATCACACCAATCGTTTTTTTCTCATTTGCTGCCAATGCCATATCAATATCCTCCCGTTTCATACTAGTCCTGTGCCGCCTTCTCTTCCGCCGTCTCTTTTTTGCCGGCCGAATGGAAGGACAGTTTTGATTCTTCATGACGCATGAGCCGCCCGATATTGCTGCGGTGCCGCCAGATGACGATCGCCGCCATGATGGCCGCGTACGGCAGGAACGGACGGATCAGAAATACGCTCAGGATCGGACATGCCAGTGCCCCGAAGATCGAGCCGAACGACACATACCTGGTGATCGCCACCGCGATCAGGACAACTGCCAGGCAGCCCAGCCCCAGCGGCGGACAAAGCCCCGTCAGCGCACCGAAGGCTGTCGCGACCCCCTTGCCTCCGCGCATACCGAACAGCACCGGCCAGACATGGCCGCAGAAGACAAGCAGGGTGCAGTACATCGCCATGTGCTGTCCGAACAGAACACCGGCGAGCACGACCGCCAGCGTGCCCTTGAGAATATCGACCAGCAGCACGATCACGGCTGCTTTCTTTCCCATGACACGCAGTGTATTCGTTGTCCCCGGATTGCCGCTTCCTTCTTTCCGGATATCGATGCCTTTTGCTTTTCCGAGCAGGATCGACGGCGAAATATTCCCGAGCAGGTAAGCCAGCGCGCAGACGATGACCGTCACAGCGACGGAACTCATCCCCAGACCGGTCACACCAAGTTCACTATACATTAGCGGTTCCTCCAGTTTTACAGTTCATCCTTCTCGCCTTTTTCCCGGAAGACAAACTTCACCGGTGTGCCTTCAAAGCCGAAGGCTTCGCGGATCTTGTTCTCCAGATAACGGGAATACGAGAAATGCATCAGTTCACGCTTGTTGATCTGGAATGAGAACAGCGGCGGTTTGACGCCGACCTGTGTCACATAGTAGATCTTGAGCCGTTTACCCTTGTCCGAAGGCGGCTGTTTCATCATGACCGCATCCTGGAGCAGGCTGTTGAGTTTGCCGGTGGGCACACGCATGGAGCGGTTTTCCGCCACTGCTTTCGCCGCCTCGAGCACCTGATCGACGCGCTGGTGTCTGAGGACCGAGATGAACAGGACCACCGCATACGGCATGAACGGGAACTCGTTGTAGATGCGTTTCTTGTAATCGCGCATCGTGTTGGTCTCTTTCTCGACGAGATCCCATTTGTTGACAGCGATGATCACACCTTTGCCGGACTCGTGGGCGATGCCGGCGATCCGTTTGTCCTGCTCGGTCACACCTTCCGCGCCGTCGATCATCAGCAGGCAGACATCTGCCCGCTCGATCGCCGCGACCGCGCGGATCACGCTGTACTTTTCGATGTCGTCGTTGACTTTGCTGCGTCGCCGGATCCCGGCGGTATCGATCAAAAGATACTTTTCCCCGTCCTTCTCGAACGGTGAATCGATGCTGTCCCTGGTCGTGCCGGCGATCGGGGAAACGATGACCCGTTCCTCACCGAGGATCTCATTGACGATCGAGGACTTGCCGACATTCGGCTTGCCGATCACAGCGATCTTGATGACATCTTCGTCCTCTTCGTTCTCCCCTTCCGGGAAGTACTTGACGACTTCATCCAGCAGATCCCCGAAGTTGAGCATGTTGGCTGCGGAGATCGCGATCGGTTCGCCGAGACCGAGTTCGTAGAAGTCATAAAAATCATCCGGCAGTTTCGGTGTGTCCACCTTGTTGACGACCAGAATGACGCGTTCCGCGCGCCGGCGCAGGATCTCCGCCACTTCGTGGTCCGCGGTCGTCAGTCCCTCTTTGCCGTCCACCATGAACAGGACCGCGTCCGCCATATCGATGGCGATCTCCGCCTGCTGGCGCATCTTGGACGGGATGATCTCCTCGTTGGCCGGCTCGATGCCGCCCGTGTCGATCAGACCGAAGGTGATGCCGTTCCATTCTGCCTCCGCGTAGATGCGGTCTCTGGTCACGCCGGGGGTATCCTCCACGATGGAGACCCGGCGGCCGACGATCCGGTTGAAAAAAGTCGATTTGCCGACGTTGGGCCTGCCTACGACGGCGACTACGGGTTTACTCATCGAAGATCCCTCCTACGAATGCGGCAGGATCGAACTCCCGCAGGTC
>JAILFI010000126.1 GCA_024697655.1 Clostridiales bacterium | reverse complement strand
TGCCGGTGCTGCTGCTGAGGAAGAAGAGCAGACTGAATTCACCGTCGTTCTGGCGGAAGTCGGCCCCGAGAAGATCAAGGTCATCAAGGCTGTCAGAGAGATCACCGGCCTGGGCCTGAAGGAAGCGAAAGCTGTCGTCGACGGTGCTCCCTCCAACGTCAAGGAAGAAGTCGAGAAGGCGGAAGCCGAAGCCATCAAGGCGCAGCTGGAAGAAGTCGGCGCGAAAGTCGAACTCAAATAGTTCCATCGCAACGAATCACGGAGCGGCCCGTATCCAAAACGGATGCGGGCCGTTTTTATTGGATGATTTATCAGGGGGACGGGTATGGCACCGGCGGGGACACGCTCTCGCTAATGCCCGCCCCTCAGTGACATCGTTCCTGAAAAACGGCGAAGCATCGGTGGCAAGTGATTCTGCGAATACTCCGCATTCGCGCGAGTGGCCGGGCAGAATTCTGCTATCCGAAAAACAAAACGGGAAAAACGCAGAAAACCCTTGCGATTCCAACAGTTATACAGTACAATAATACGGCAACTGAAAAAAATATCGCAAAAAAACGCCAAATCCGTTGACGATTTGACGTTCTTTTGATAACATAATAGACTGCCATGCAATGCAGTTATTTTATTGAATATAAGGAGTGATGATCATGCCTAAAGCCGTACAATTAGGTAGGAAAGAGCGTCAGACTTTCTCTAAGATCAATGAAGTCGCCGAGATGCCCAACCTGATCCAGATCCAGACCAAGTCCTACAAATGGTTCCTGGAAGAGGGTCTGGCGGAGGTCTTCGAGGACATTTCCCCGATCCAGGACTACGCCGGCAACCTCGTTCTCGAGTTCATTGATTACAATCTGAGCGATCCTCCAAAGTACGATCAGGAAACGTGCAAAGAGAGAGATGCTACCTATGCGGCTCCGCTGAAGGTCAAGGTCCGTTTGATCACCAACGAGACCGGGGAAGTCAAGGAACAGGAAGTGTTCATGGGCGATTTCCCGATCATGACGGAGCGCGGTACATTTATCTATAACGGCGCGGAGCGTGTTGTCGTGACCCAGCTGGTCCGTTCTCCCGGACCGTACTACGACCGTGAAGTCGACAAGACCGGCCGCAGTCTTTTCATGACTACAGTCATCCCGAACCGTGGTGCCTGGCTGGAGTATGAGACGGATGCCGGGGAGACCCTGTCCGTCCGTGTCGACCGCACCAGAAAACAGCCGATCACGACCTTCCTGCGCGCGATGCATATCTTTATCGCCGCCGAGCAGGAACGTTTCGGCAACCATCCGGAAGGGCTGTCCCTGAATTCGGATGCGGATCTTCTGCGCGTGTTCGGGCAGGATCCGAGACTGATCAAGTCGATCGAGAAAGACCCGGTCGACAACTATGAAGACGGTCTTCGCGATGTCTACAGAAGACTGCGCCCGGGTGAACCGCCGACAGTGGAGAGCGCCCGCTCCCTGCTGGGATCGCTGTTCTTCGACCCCAAGCGCTACGACATCGCCAAGGTCGGCAGATATAAGTATAATAAGAAGCTTTGCCTTTCCGCCAGACTGGAAGGCGCTGTTGCAGCGGAAGACGTTGCGGATCCGAACACCGGAGAGATCCTCGTCAGCGCCGGTGAGACCATCAGCCTGGAAAAGGGCAGAGAGATCGAGAACGCCGGTGTCTGGTCCGTCGTCGTATACGGAATGGACAGCACGGAAGAGACTACCAAGGTCATCGGCAACCACTTTGTCGACCTCGACCATTACGTCTCCTTCGACACGTCCGATCTGCGCGTTCCGAAGAAAGTATACTATCCGGTGCTCATGAACATCCTGGAAGAGTACCAGGAAGAGGAAGATATCAAGCAGGCGCTGGTCGCCCGCAAGAACGATCTGTCGCCGAAGCACATCACGCTGGACGACATCATCGCGAGCGTTTCCTATCTGCTCAACCTCAATTACGGCATCGGCACCACCGACGACATCGACCACCTCGGCAACAGAAGACTGAGAACGGTCGGCGAACTGCTCCAGAACCAGTTCCGCATCGGTCTTTCCAGAATGGAAAGAGTCGTCAAGGAGAGAATGACCATTCAGGATATGGATGTGACCACCCCGCAGGCGCTGATCAACATCCGTCCTGTCACGGCAGCGATCAAGGAATTCTTCGGCAGTTCCCAGCTGTCCCAGTTCATGGACCAGACCAACCCGCTGGCCGAACTGACCCACAAGAGAAGACTGTCCGCCCTCGGCCCCGGCGGCCTCGCCAGAGACCGCGCCGGATTTGAGGTCCGCGACGTCCATCATTCCCACTACGGCAGAATGTGCCCGATCGAGACGCCTGAAGGTCCGAACATCGGTCTGATCGGCTCCCTGACCACCTACGGCATCATCAATGAGTACGGCTTCATTGAGACCCCGTACCGCGTGGTCCGCGACGGCAAGGTCACCGACGAGATCCAGTACCTCTCCGCGGATGAGGAAGAGAGAAAGATCATCGCGCAGGCCAATGAGCCGCTCGATGAAGAAGGGCATTTCATCAATCTGCGCGTCGCGTCCCGCGGCGTGGGCGGCGAGATCGACCTCGTAAACCGCGACAAGATCGACTACATGGACGTCAGTCCGAAGCAGGTCGTATCCGTCGCGACAGCGATGATCCCGTTCCTCGAAAACGACGACGCGAACCGCGCGCTGATGGGTTCCAACATGCAGCGCCAGGCGGTACCGCTCATGGTCACAGACGCGCCGATCATCGGCACCGGCATGGAATACCGTGCCGCCAAGGACAGCGGTGTCGTCGTACTGGCCAAGCATGCCGGTACGGTCATCTACGTCGATGCGGACAGCATCCGCATCCGCCGCAATGACGGCGAAGGCGTCGATTCCTACAAGCTCCTGAAGTTCAAGCGGTCCAACAACGGCACCTGCATCAACCAGCGCCCGATCGTCTTCAACGGCGAACATGTCGAGGCGGAGGAATGCATCGCAGACGGTCCGTCCACCCAGAACGGTGAAGTTGCTCTGGGTAAGAACCTGCTCATCGGCTTCATGACGTGGGAAGGCTACAACTACGAGGACGCTGTCATCCTCAATGAAAAACTGATCATGAACGACGTGCTGACGTCGATCCATATCGAAGAGTACGAATCCGAAGCCAGAGACACCAAACTCGGACCGGAAGAGATCACCCGCGACATCCCGAACATCGGTGAGGATGTCCTGAAGAACCTGGATGAAGAGGGTATCGTCCGCATCGGTGCGGAAGTC
Source organism: Clostridiales bacterium (assembly GCA_024697655.1). Next base: position 4,466 of record JAILFI010000126.1, on the reverse strand, counting down.
AGTTCCACCGACATCCTGGTCGGCAAGATCACCCCGAAGGGCGAAACCGAACTCGGTGCTGAGGAAAGACTGCTGCGCGCGATCTTCGGCGAAAAAGCCAAGGATGTCCGCGACACCTCCCTGCGCATGCCGCACGGCGAGGCCGGCATCGTTGTCGACGTCAAGCAGTTCACCCGCGAGGATGGCGGCGATCTGTCCCCGGGTGTCAACAAGGTCGTCCGTGTCTATGTCGCGACCAAGAGAAAGATCCAGGTCGGCGACAAGATGGCAGGCCGTCACGGCAACAAGGGTGTTATTTCCCGCATCCTGCCGGAAGAGGATATGCCGTTCATGGAAGACGGCACACCGCTGCAGGTCATGCTCAACCCGCTGGGCGTCCCGTCCCGTATGAATGTCGGACAGGTCCTCGAAGTCCATCTGGGTCTGGCTGCCAAGAAGAAGGGGTGGTATGTCGCCACACCGGTATTCGACGGCGCGAACGAGAAAGACATCATCGAGCTGCTGAAAGAGTGCGGCTACGATGAGAGCGGTAAACTGTGGCTCAGAGACGGCCGTACCGGTGAGCGTTTCGACAACCCGGTCACCGTGGGCTACATGTACATGCTCAAACTGCACCACCTGGTCGACGACAAGATCCATGCCAGATCGACCGGCCCATACTCCCTGGTCACCCAGCAGCCGCTGGGCGGCAAGGCGCAGTTCGGCGGCCAGCGTTTCGGCGAGATGGAAGTCTGGGCCCTCGAGGCGTACGGTGCAGCATATACCCTGCAGGAGATCCTGACCGTCAAGTCCGACGACATCGTCGGCCGTGTCAAGACCTACGAAGCGATCGTCAAGGGCGAGAACATCCCCGAGCCGGGCATCCCCGAGTCCTTCAAGGTCCTCATCAAGGAGATGCAGTCGCTTGGTCTTGATATCAAAGTGCTGAGCGAAGGCGACAAGGAGATCCACCTGCGCGAGTCCAGCGAGATCGAAGAACCCACGGATTTCCGTGACATCGAACGCCGCGAGAACAAGCGCGACCGCTTCATGGAGATCGAGATGGAAGTCGCCGCGCAGGAAGCCGCTGAAGAAGACGACGAGCCTGCGGAAGACGAATACGAAGAAGCCGCGGAAGCGGAAGAAGTATTCGAAGAAGCGGCTGTCAGCGAAGCGGAAGACGAAGAATAAGGAGGGAGGCAAGCCATGAACGAAGTGGTAAAAGACAACAGTTACGAACTGAACAATTTTGAATCGCTGCAGATCGGCCTGGCCTCAACGGAGAAGATCCTCTCCTGGTCCCACGGTGAAGTGGAAGAGCCCGAGACCATCAACTACCGCACTCTCAAACCCGAACCCAAGGGCCTGTTCTGCGAGGCGATCTTCGGTCCGCAGAAGGACTGGGAATGCCACTGCGGCAAATACAAGAAGGTCCGTTTCAAGGGTATCGTCTGCGACAAGTGCGGCGTTGAGATCACCAAGTCCAAAGTCAGAAGAGAGCGCATGGGCCACATCAAACTGGCCTCCCCGGTCTCCCACATCTGGTACTTCAAAGGGATCCCGAGCCGTATGGGCCTCGTGCTCGACATGACCCCGAGAAATCTGGAAAAGATCCTGTATTTCGCGGCGTATATCGTCCTCGAGCCCGGCGAATCCTCCTTCCAGAAGAAGGAGATCATCAGCGAGCAGCAGTACATCGAGACCAAGGACATGAACATTCCCGGATTCCGTGCCGGCATCGGTGCGGAAGCGATCCGCGAACTGCTCTGTGAAGTGGACCTCGACGAACTGTCCGCCGAACTGAAAGAAGAACTCAAGAAAGCGACCAGCCAGAAGAAGATCAAGCTGGTGAGAAGACTGGAAGTCGTCGAGGCGCTGCGCATTTCCGGCAACCGCCCCGAGTGGATGATCCTCGAGGTCGTCCCGGTCATCCCGCCGGATCTTCGTCCGATGGTCCAGCTGGACGGCGGCCGTTTCGCCACGTCCGACCTCAATGACCTGTACCGCAGAGTCATCAACCGTAACAAGAGACTGAAGAAGCTCCTCGATCTGGGAGCGCCCGGCATCATCGTCCGCAACGAGAAGCGCATGCTGCAGGAAGCGGTCGACGCGCTGATCGACAACGGCCGCCGCGGCAAGCCCGTCACCGGGCCCGGATCGCGCCAGCTGAAGTCCCTGTCCGACATGCTCAAAGGTAAGCAGGGGCGTTTCCGCCAGAACCTGCTCGGCAAGCGTGTCGATTACTCCGGCCGTTCGGTCATCGTCGTCGGTCCGGAACTGCGCTTCTGGCAGTGCGGTCTGCCGAAGGCTATGGCGCTTGAACTGTTCAAGCCCTTCATCATGAAAAAACTGGCTGAGTCCAGCGATATCAACATCAAGAGCGCGAAGAAGATGGTCGAGGAAGTCCATCCCGATGTCTGGGATGTGCTCGAGGAAGTCATCCACGAGCATCCGGTCATGCTCAACCGCGCACCGACCCTGCACAGACTGGGCATCCAGGCATTCGAGCCGGTCCTGGTCGAAGGTAAGGCCATCAAGCTCCATCCGCTCGCATGTACCGCATTCAACGCGGACTTCGACGGCGACCAGATGGCGGTCCACGTACCCCTCTCTGTCGAGGCGCAGGCGGAAGCGCGCTTCCTGATGATGTCGGTCAACAACATCCTGGCGCCGAAAGATGGTTCTCCGATCACGGTCCCGACACAGGATATGATCCTGGGTTCCTACTACATGACCCAGGGTGGCAACGGCATCGGCGACGAGATCAAGAAGGCGTACAAGGACGGCAAGAAGACGCAGCAGGAAATGCAGGCGGAACTCGAGAAGAACGCAGTGATGTTCTTCACCGACTTCGACGAGATGCTGATGGCGTACCAGACGCGCGAGATCAAGATCCACGATCTGGTCGCGGTCCGCAAGTTCAACGGTCCGGAAGATACGGAAGGCCGCCGCGTCGTTTCCACGGTCGGCCGCTTCCTGTTCAACCAGCAGATCCCGCAGGATCTGGGCTATGTCGAAGACAGAGAAGCCGATCCGTATTCGCTGGAAGTCGACTTCCTGGTCGGCAAGAAGCAGCTTGAGGACATCATCAAGCGCTGCTTCAAGGTCCACGGCAACACGGACACTGTCCTGATGCTGGATGCGATCAAAGACCAGGGCTACCACTATTCGACGATCTCGGCGATCTCCATCGGTATCTCCGACATGGAGATCCCCGAAGCCAAGGCGGAGATCATCGCCAAGGCGGATGAAGAGGTCGGCAGATATCTGGATGCGTACAACCAGGGTCTGATTTCTGAAAACGAAAGATACGAAAAGGTCATCGAGATCTGGGGCGCGACGACCAACAAGGTCGCGGATGCCGTCATGGGCAACCTCAAGCCCACGAACAACCTGAAGATCATGGCCGACTCCGGCGCGCGAGGCAGCAAGAAGCAGATCCAGCAGATCGGCGGCATGCGCGGTCTGATGGGTAACGCCGCCGGTAAGACGGTCGAGATCCCGATCAAGGCCAACTTCCGTGAAGGTCTGTCCGTACTGGATTACTTCGTATCCACCAACGGCGCCAGAAAGGGTCTGGCGGATACGGCGCTCCGTACCGCTGACTCCGGTTACCTGACCAGACGTCTTGTCGACGTCTCCCACAACGTCATTGTCCGCGAGTTCGACTGCGGCACTGACGAGGGCATCGAAGTCCGTGCGTTCATGGACGGCACGACAGAAGATCCCGAGACCGGCGAAAAGAAGCCGATCATCGTGGAACCGCTCAACGAGCGTATCGTCGGCCGTACATCCCTGCTCGATATCGTGCATCCCAAGACGGGAGAGATCATCTGCCACCGCAATGAGGAGATCACTGAAGATATCGCTGATCTGATCGACGAGGCAGGCATCGAGTCCGTTGCCATCCGTTCGGTCATGACCTGCAAATGCAGAGTCGGCATCTGCGCCAAGTGCTACGGCCGCAGCCTTGCCTCGAACGAAACCGTCAACATCGGTGAATCCGTCGGCATCATGGCGGCGCAGTCCATCGGTGAACCGGGTACCCAGCTGACCATGCGTACGTTCCATACCGGCGGCGTCGCCGGCGGCGACATCACCAACGGTCTGCCGAGAGTCGAGGAACTGTTCGAAGCCAGAAAGCCGAAGGGCCTTGCACAGGTCTGCGAAGCAGACGGCGTCGTCCAGTCCATCTCCCACACGCAGGACAACCGGACGGAAGTCATCGTCAAGGGCGAAGAGGAGACCTCCTACATCGTGCCGTTCAACGCGACCCTCAAGGTCAGCGAAGGCGATTACGTGCAGGCAGGCGACAACATCACGCAGGGACCGCTTTACCCGCATGATCTGCTCAGACTGAAGGGCGTCGAAGGCGTTTACCAGTACCGTAGGAACCGACAATCTGGATACCGAAGGTCTCGGCGGACGTGGTGTAGTCCAGGTTGCGGCAGATGGCCGGGATGATGCTCTTTTCGTAAGCGTCGGAG
>JAILFI010000122.1 GCA_024697655.1 Clostridiales bacterium | reverse complement strand
TGTCTCGTACTCCACCTCGGTCGCCGGGGTGATGTAGCCGCCGTTCTTCGCGGTCGCCGCGATCGAACGGGCATCCATCAGCGCGACGGCACTGATCTGGCCTTCGCCGGGTTTGGAACCTTCTCTATTCGGGAAGTTACGGGTCGTGTGACGCAGCGACAGACCGTTGTTGGCCGGGACGTCGCCGGCGCCGAAGCACGGTCCGCAGAAGGACGGCTTAATGACCGCGCCCGCTTCGAGCAGGGACATCGTCTTACCCGCCTTGGTCAGCGCGAGGCTTGTCGGTACGCTGGTCGGATAGACCGAGAAGGAGAAGTAGCCGTTGCCGGTGCTGCCGCCTTCCATGATGTCCGCCGCCTCGACGATGTTGTCGAACAGACCGCCGGAGCAGCCCGCGATGATGCCCTGATCAGCCAGCACGCCTTTTTCGCTGACCTTGGAACGCAGGTCGAGGTGCGCCTTCGGGAACTTCTTCTTTGCTTCTTCCTCAACGCCTGCCAGGATCTCATCCGCGTTCTCGAGGAACTCGCGGATCGTGTAGGCATTGGACGGATGGAACGGCAGTGCGATCATCGGCTCGACCTTGTCGAGTTCGATGTTGATGACGGCGTCATAGTACGCGCCTTCTTCCGGCTGCAGTTTCTTAAAGCACTCCGGACGCTTGTAGTCGTTGTAGTATTTTTCGATTTCCTCATCGGTCGCCCAGATGGAGGACAGGCAGGTCGTCTCCGTCGTCATGACATCGATGCCGCTGCGGAAGTCGTACGGCAGGTTCGCAAGACCGGGGCCTGCAAACTCGAGGACCTTGTTCTTGACAAGACCCGCACCGAATGTTTCCTTGACGAGCGCGATCGCCACGTCGTGCGGGCCGACGCCCTTCTTCGGCGCGCCGGTGACGTAGCACAGCACGACTTCAGGCGGATTGACATCATAGGTGTTCTTGAGAAGCTGCTTGACCAGTTCGGGGCCGCCTTCGCCGACGCCCATCGTGCCGAGGGCGCCGTAGCGGGTGTGGCTGTCGGAACCGAGGATCATGTTGCCGCATGCAGCCAGTTCTTCTCTGGCATAGGAGTGGATGACGCTCTGGTTGGCAGGCACGTAGATGCCGCCGTATTTCTTGGCAGCGGACAGACCGAAGACGTGGTCATCTTCGTTGATCGTGCCGCCGACTGCACACAGGATGTTGTGGCAGTTGGTCATCGCGTACGGGATCGGGAATTCCTTGAGGCCGCTGGCTCTGGCGGTCTGAATGATCCCTACATAAGTGATATCGTGTGATACGAGCGCATCAAAACGGATATGAAAAATGCCGTCATCGGTATCGTCACGATGCGCGTTCATGATCTGATACGCGATCGTACCGTTCCGTCCGGCATTCTTATCGACGTTTTCTGCGGCTTTCTGCGGGGCGCCGTTGATCCACTGGGTGCCCTGCTCCAAATACTTTACCATGTTCGATTCCTCCTGGTGATACATGATGGTTTTACCTGGACAATCTCTATAGGGCAGAGTTATGCCTCTATTCACATAGATTATAAAAGCAGAGTTCTGCTGATTCCAATATAAATTTGCCCGAAAACAATAGAGAATCTCTATCGTTTTCATACTACCAAAAACCCCGGGGATCCGCCAGTCAAAACTGTCCGGACCCCCGGGGTTTTTCACTTTTTTATCAGCGCAGTATTACTGCTCTTTTCTGCGCCGCGCTGTCAGCGCCATCAGGCTGCCGCTCGTAAGCAATGCCAGAAGGATCAGCACTGCTGTCGTATCATCACCGGTCTTCGGAGTGCTGTCCGTCGGTGTGGTTTCTTTTTCCGGCGGCACCGGCTGCGGCTCCTGTTCGTCCTTGAAGGTGTTGGTGAACGCTGCCACCGCATCCGTCTTGGCTTTGATAGTCCCCTTGTCTCCGGTGCTATCAGCCGTATAGTCAGCCCCTGCTGCCTCGATCACTTCATATCCGACGCCGGCCGGCAGGTCTTCCGCCGTGATGATTTCCCCGTCTTTCAGGGTGAACATCGCGATGCCGTTGCTGAACGTCATATCGCCGAACTCGCCGTTGATACTGGAATCGTCCAGTTTCACAACGAAGGTGAACGCCTGCTTCTTCTGTGCTTCCGTTCCTTTAACAGTTTTTGTCACGACCAGATCACCTGCAGGAGCGTTGATGATCTTCCAGTCATCCGGGAGCGGCGTCGTCTCTTGGACCGTCACCTGTTTCCAGAACGTCACGTGTGCGCTCCAGTCTCTGACATTTGTCGGATCCGGGTGCGTGCCGTTGTTCAGGAGCAGATACTGTTCAGGCTGTCGGACCAGCGGATCATCAATATACTGTGCCGCATAGATCATAGCCGTACCGCCCTCTTCCGGTTCAATGGTAAGGGCATTATGGAAGTTGTTGTTATCAGGCCATCCGTGCCAGCCGGTTTCTTCCGTCATGGTATACCAGTAGCTGATCGTCCGGCCCCACATACCCCAATCCTGATGCCCGACCAGCGTCAGGTTGCCGCTGCCGTTGCTAAGCTGCCAGAAAGTCCCTTCCTGCACACCGTCGCTGTCCAGCTTGGCAGCTGTGAAGAGCTGCGCTTCGGACGGATCGTTCTTGAGTACCTGCTCATACGCCCCTTCCTCATCGACGAGCTGTTGGTTCTCACCGGGGACTGCCTGCTCTTTGATCGTTGCCGGCACGGTCTCGATGAGCCCTTCTGTCCCCTCAAAGATACGCGGGGCATCGCCGCTCTGCCAGTTCGGCGCGGTGATGGCATACGTTTCCCCGTCTTCCAGATCAGCCGCGTCGATCGGGACCCAGTACGTCTTTTCCTTGACGACTTCTCCGCCCTTCTCATAAGAAGCGATGTAATCATCCACGTTCTCTTCCTTGACCGTGTAGGTGATGGCTTCGCCGTCCTCGTTATACATCGGCAGATTGTTGAACGTATCTTTCCAGTTGTTCCCTTCGTTCAGGGTCAGTGTTTTTCCTTCGGCGAGTTCCCCGTCCGCGTACAGATCGACGATCACTTCATCTTTGGAATGGTCTTCTTCATCTTTCCAGACTTTTTCCACGCTGAAGCGCATCCCGGTCGCTTTCCAGACATTCGTTGCCAGCGCCAGGTTGGAGTAGCAGCCGCCGCGTTCCAGGTAGAAGAACTTCATATGATGCGGTGCGGACGGATCCCATTCCTTTCCGGCCGCCGCGAAGATCGCGGACAGCGTGTTCTGTGTGCCGATCGTCTGCGGAACAGCTGTACTGCTGTCATACGGAACGACATCCACTGCGTCATCCGTTGTCACTTCACCGGTCGTGAAATTGACATCCCCGCCGGTCGGCATATGCAGACCGCCGATATCCAGGACCAGCACGTCATCGATGAACAGCCATGCATCGTCGTCTCCGCTGAAATGGAACTTGAGATCATCCCCGTCGACCTTGCCGGATGCCGGGATATAAAAATCGCATTCCATGCTCAGACCGTGCTGATGGTTGTACGGTTCCTCGCCGTGCGCACTCGCTTCGATCGCAGGCTCGACATCCTGCTTATTCTCATTCCAATCATCGAACGGGAAGTACCCGACCGGCATCGTATTGCCCGTGTCCGTCCCGTCGTAGGAGGTTTCCTTTACAGGATAGGTGCCGTCATACACCTTGTAATCGCCGCCGCTTCCCTGCGCCGGGTCATAGTAGGCATAATTTTTATTACTGTCAAATACATAGTTGCCCTGTCCGTCGATCTGGAACAGATGATTGACATCCGTATATGCGGTTTTATAATCAGTGCTTTCCGGCGCGAACAAATAACCGAGGTCCTGTCCGCCGAATTCAGTCATGACCGGATAGCCTGACTCGCCGAGCATGGGCTGCACGATACCCTGCCGCGCCGTTGTCTGACCTGTGTATATATTGGAGTTACCGGAAAGAGCAGGATCTCCGCCATGGCCGAAGAATTTCAGATTGTGACCGGCATTGATCCCGGCTTCCGGCCAGTAGTTCGTCATTGGGCTGGTTGGAGAGTTGTTCCATGTATCGCCCGCAACAGGGTCATCGGTCAGATCGTAATCAAACAGATTGAGCGTGATCCCGTCCGCCCGGCTGTCGACCGTCGCGACCGCAGCCGGCGGATTGCCTGCCTGCGTCTTACTGATCTCCGGCTCTTCCTCTTCAGCAGGAACTGCTGCCGCCTCTTCAGAAAGCTGCTGTTCTTCCGGTTCGCTGCTGTCCTGTGCCGGTGCTTCCACGGCAGGTGCCTCTGCTTCGTCTGTTCCTTCTTCCGGAACAGCATCGGGCACCTCTTCGGCCTCTTTGGCTTCTTCGGCCGGCTCTTCCACTGCAGCTGCCGTATCCTGGCCGCCCCCTTCTGCTGTTTCATCAGCAAAGGCGCCAAACGTACTGACAGAGAACAGAGAAAGCAGCATGACCAAGGTCATTGCCAGCGCAAGTTTTCTGTTTTTCATACGGATCGATCCCCTTTCATGATTCCGTCAAATACCCGAGTTGCGGGGATAAAAGAAATAATAAGTGCTTTTGCATAAAAAACACCTGAGCCCTTCAAAAACAGAAGAACCCAAATGTTATGGACCAATTACATTATAAAATTGCCGCTGTATTCGGGCAAACACCTGTTGCTTGATACAGCGGCACAAAACAAACACTTTATTTTTGTTAACTCTTGTTGTTACTTTTTCTTTTTCCGGACGGAAAACCCGAATGTGCCGCACTTTCTGCCAAGTGTGAAATACTCACCGTGCGAATAACAGATCAGTCCGGCCTTGTCGAGACGGAACCGCCCTTTTTTATCCATCAGCGATTCATCCACCAGCACATTAACGATGCGGGCAACGAACATATCATGGGTGCCCAGTTCAAGTACCTGCTCCACTTTACACTCGAGGCTGACGGGCGATTCCTGTATAGACGGACAGTCCACAGCCTCGCCGGGCACCGGTGTCAGACCGGTCCTTTTGAATTTGTTGTATTTGCTGCCGGAGCGTACCCCGCACCAGTCGGCTGCGCGCACGAGTTCTTCGGTCGTCAGGTTGACCGTGAACTCGCCTGTCCGCCGGATGATGTCATACGAGAATCGCTCTTTGCGGACCGAAATGGAAAGCATCGGCGGATCGCTGCACACTGTGCCCGCCCAGGCAACGGTAAAGATATTCGGTTTTTCCCCTTCCGCTCCGCAGGTGACCAGAACGGCCGGGATCGGGTAGAGCATATTGCCCGGTTTTTTGAATGCTGTCTTTGCCATCATGCGCTCCTCTCATTTCTCAGCTTATTTGTATTATATCATTCCCGCAGAGTTTGCTGACGGACAAAAAACGTGTATAGTATTGAAAGATACTCATTCTATGGAAAAGGCCGGCATGAAGACAGACGATTCTCTGAAAGCACAACAGAACACCGGATACCTGTGCATCCTCGCGGCAGGCGTGCTGTGGGGCAGCATCGGTTTTTTTGTACGCGAACTCTCCCTGCTCGGCGCGGGCGGGATGCTCGCCTCTTTTATGCGCATCTTCTCTGCGTGGGTGATCCTTGTTCCGCTGCTCTTTTTCCTCGGCAGGCACACCGGGATCAACTACTTTAAGATCAGTAAAAAAGGTCTGCTGCAGTGTCTCTTCCTGGGCATCTGCACGCAGGCGCTGTTCAATGCCGCCTACAGCAATTGTATCAATACCGTCGGTGTCGGCGCGGCATCGGTACTCCTCTATACGGAACCCGTCTTTGTCTGCGTCTTCTCGCGGATGCTCTTCAAGGAGCAGATCGGCCCGCGCAAAGGCATTTCTCTGGTGATCAATCTGCTCGGCTGTTTCCTGATGGTCACCGGCGGCGACCTGTCCGTACTCAAAGGTCCCCTTACCGGCATCCTCTGCGGTATCGCTTCCGGCTTTCTGTACAGTCTGATCACCATCGTCGGCAAGGTGACGATGGAAGAAACGCACCCGTTCACCCTCGTTTTTTACAATTTCCTGTTCGGCTGGATCGCACTGGCCGTCATGGAGAACCCCGTGCCCGCGATCGCGGCAGTCTCAAGTCCGGCCTTCTGGCTGCTGGGCTTCGGCTTCGGTCTGATCCCCACTGTCGGGTCATATCTCTTTTACATGAGCGGGATCAGTAAGGGCATCGAACTGACCCGCGCGCCGATCATCGCCTCCGTCGAACCAATCGTCGCCGCCCTCATCGGCCTCCTTCTCTTCCATGAGAGCCTCGGCCCGGTCAATACCATCGGCCTCGCCGCTGTCCTCTTCTCCATCGTGCTGATGAACACCGGAAAAAACTGAGATAAAAAACAAGCCCCTTTTCGGGGCTTGTCCTTTTTCAGCGCGTCGTTTTCAGTTTGTTGTTTACGATGTGATACCAGGCGGTCTTCCCGTCGATCGTCCCTTTGACGTACCCGCTCTTCGTAAAGTCGACTTTGCCTTTGACAGCATACCACCAGCCGTTCTTATTCTTCGCAAAGCCGGTGTACGAAAAATCGACTTTCCCGGTCTTATCGATATACCACCAGCCATTTTTATTGTGCGCGATGGTCGGCCCCGCAGTCAGTTTGTTGCGGACGATATTGTACCAGGCGGTTTTGCCGTTGATGGTCCCCTTTACAACATCGGTCTTCGTGAAATCGACCTTCCCTTTGACCGCATACCACCAGCCGTTCTTATTCTTTGCAAAACCATTGTACGAAAAATCGACTTTTCCGTTCTTGTCGATATACCACCAGCCATTCTTATTGTGCGCAACGGTCGGCCCCGGCGTCAGTTTGTTGTGAACGGTATTATACCAGGCGGTCTTGCCGTTGATGGTCCCATTAACAATATCTGTTTTCTTGAAGTTGACCCTGCCATTCACGACATACCACCAGCCGTTTTTATTCTTTGCAAAGCCATTGTATTTGAGATCCAGTTTTCCGGAACTGTTCACATACCACCAGTCCTTCACCCCGTTCACAGGCGCATTCACAATGGTCGCGGCATTTTTGCGCACCACTCCGTGCAGAAAGTACCACCATTCCTCCCCGACTTTCCGAAATCCTGTATAGTCGCTGTCTGTGTTCAGCACACCATAAAGCCGGGTGTACGGACTGCTCAATTCTTCCTGGTCTGCAGGCAACAAGCCGCTTTCATATTCAGCAGTCAGCCCGCGGCCGTCTCTGTTCCATCCGGTGATCTTCACCCCGCCGCCGAGATCGATTTCCGGCAGGACCGCGTCTTCGGGAATGCCACCATCATAATTCTGCTGTTCATAAAGTGATCCATCCGGGTAATAGTACTCGATCGTTACAGCTTGCTCTTCTGTGTTCTGCAAAAAAACAGCAATATACTCTGCGATCATCCTGCAGCCTTCTTCTGTAGGATGAACATAGTCACTCCCGATCCATTCGTCATGATCAGTGAAGAGATACTCGATATTACCAATATAAAGCGCACCTGCTGAATTGGCGCCGTCGCGGTAAGCGGCTGCCACTATCTTTAAAAGAATATCGCGCACAGCATCGGAAGCAGCTGTGCCGCTCTTCTTCCATCCAATCTGGCCGATCACAACAGTCGCATTGGGAAATGCCGCCTGCGCATCATTTACGAACTGAGAGACTGTCTCCCGAAGTTCGTCATACGTTGCTTCATCCTTGTCATTGTAGCCTGCCGCTGCAATGACCCATTTGACATCTTCGGGATTTGTAAGTCCGTCAGCCCCGCAGCGTCTGAGTGCGTACGGCAGTAAGGATGGAATCGTCCTGCCTGAGGCTTCGTGAATAAAGCCGATACCGCCGCAAGCATAGGTGTAGCAGCGGTACTGTGGCAGCATGCCCGCCAGATAATCAGGCCAATAACTACCGCCACCCTCTGTAAAGCCGGCAGTGAAACCCCCCTGTCCAGCAGCATAGGAATCTCCAAGCATCAGAATGACCGGTCTGCTTTCCGCAGGCGTCTCTTCAGC
>JAILFI010000109.1 GCA_024697655.1 Clostridiales bacterium | reverse complement strand
GTCCGCTGTTTTTCTCTTGCATTGTAATGGGCTTTATGCTCCCGCTACGCCTCAGATCCGGTCGATCAGGCCGGACTTCTCGACGATCTCGGTGACCGCATCGGACTTGTTGAGGGCATACAGATGGATGCCGTCGACGCCCAGGGCGCGGTATTCGTCGATCAGGCGGACGGTGTAGGCGATGCCCTCTTCACGGAAGGCCGCCTTCTTCGCCGCGATGGATTCCTCGGATTCGTTCGGTGCGAACGGGTTCGGGAAGATCCAGTTGCGGGAGATGATCTCCGCCAGTTCACGCGGCATGACGCAGCCGTTGCGGGAGAGCGCCATGTTGATCGTCGCGCCGGCGTCGATGACCGGCATGATGCCGACGTCGACCGGCATGGTGATGCCCGCCTGACGGATCGCGTCGAGCCAGTACGCGAACTGATCCATATCCCAGCAGAGCTGGGTCATGATGTAGTCCGCACCGTTGTCCTGCTTCTGCTTGAGGAAGGAAATGTCCGCCTCGAGGCTGCGGCAGGAGATGTGCCCTTCCGGAGAGCCCGCCACCGCAATGGTGAACTTGTCGCCGAATTCCTGGCGGATGAACTTCACGAGCTCCGTCGCGTAGTGAAGGTCGCCGCCCGTACCGGTCCAGCCGAACGGAAGGTCGCCGCGCAGGGCGAGGATGTGGTCGATGCCGTTGTCCAGATAGGTCTGGAGCTGCTCGGCGATGCTCTCTTTGGAGTTGCCGACGCAAGTGAAGTGTGTGACCGGAGTGGCTTTGCCGTCCTTCTGGATCTTGCTCAGCACTTCGAGGTTTTTGCCGACGTTGGTGCCGCCCGCGCCGTAGGTGCAGGAGATGTAGTCGGGGCACAGCTCATACAGCTGGTCCAGAACGCCGCCTTCAGAGCACAGTTTTTCCATGCCCTTGTCTGTCTTGGGCGGGAAAACTTCGAAGGAGAAAACCATCCGGTCATCGAAAATTTCTCTGATGTTCTTGCTCATATTGTGGTCCTTTCATGATGCCCGCGAAAGCGCAGGCCGCAGGGATATGTGCCGTGTTGTGCGCGGAATCGCCGCCTCAGCCCACTTCGTCCGTGGCCGCTTTCGTTGTGGTGTCAAATTCGGATTCCGGTACGGAGAGCGCTTCCAGGACTTCCTTCATAGCGCTTTCATCGAACTTGCTGCAGGCCGCGTTGCGGATCTTCTCGGACTCTCTGGCCGCCGGGGTGTCTTTCTCGAGGGCCTTGCCGACCGGGCAGTTCACTTCGCACTCTCTGCAGTATACCACGATAGACTCCGCCGCGCCGTATTTGGGCAGCTCGAATTTGCCGATCAGTTCGCGTTTTTCGTTGACCTGCATCTCCTTGTCGCACTGCATGAGGCTGTAGCAGCCGGTGCGGCCGGGCAGTTCCTCCTGCCCGTCGTAGTCGGCAGGATCGTAGATGACGTTCGCGAAGGCCTGCTGCGGGCATGCCTTACGGCAGAACTCCGGGCACTTCTCGCACGGATCCCAGTCGAGTTTGCCGGTCGACGGGAAGTCTTCGCTCATGTACATCGCGCGCAGACGGACACGCGGACCGTGTTCTGGCGTGACGAGGATGTTGTTCTTGCCGAGGATGCCGATGCCGGCCATGACCGCGCTGTCCTTGAGCCAGACGCCGCCCTTCTCGACGTAATAGTTCATGGGTTTGGTCTCGATCTCCGGAAGCGCTTCCGCCATCCAGGCGCGCGTTTCGCGGATGACACCGATCAGGTTCTTGTTGCCGGGCGGGTTCTTCCAGTCGATCCAGGTGTCCATGAAGACATCCTCTTCCGGATGGTAGTACGCGATGACCAGGATGGACTTCGCCATCTCCGGCCAGGCGACCACGCCTTCCGGCAGCCCCGTCTCGTTCTCCACGGCGCCGACGCGGTCGATGTGCGGCCGCTTGGGCATCATGACGAACGAAGGCATTGTTTTCAGATCTTCGATATTGGCGATGCCGGCGGCACAGGCGCCGCTCTCGATCGCTTTGTCGATAATGCTCTGTGCGATTGCTTTCTTGTCCATAATAGGGTTCCTTTCAGGCTGCAGCGGCGTGCCGGTGCAGCTTCCTGTCCGCAGCGATTCCTCTCCGCGGCGCTCCCTGGATAAAGCGACTCCCGCGAAAGAGCCGCCGTTGCAGCGATCGCAGTGGACAGATTTCGCGGGAGATTCGTTCGTTTTACAGTTTTTATTTCTCAGCTGCAGCAGCCGCCTGGAGCGCTTCCGCAGTGGGCTTGGAGTAGTTCGCACCGTACTTGATGCGGTTGTAGATGATACGGATGATCATGACGACCATGACGCCTTCGCCGACCCAGCCGGAGATGACCCAGACATAGTTCATGATGACATCATACGGAACGAGCATCGCCA
>JAILFI010000086.1 GCA_024697655.1 Clostridiales bacterium | reverse complement strand
ACCTCCGGATCCGTCAGCCCGCGCGCGTCGATAAGTTCGAACAGTTTATCGCGGAAGGACATGCCGACTTTCGTGAAATCCGGCATCTCGTCTGTGACCGCTTCGACCGGTTCCGCCATGGCGCAGATCAGAAGATCCGCGGGTTCCGATACTTCGACTTTCGCGGAATCAGCCAACTCCTCCGGCGCAGCAGATTCCGCCGCCCCGTCTGAGAAATCCGGCATCGCTGTCCTTTTGGCCGCCTTTCCGCCGTATCCCGCAGCAGGTGCCCCTGCACCGCAAGGAATCGACGGCGCTGCTGCCGCGGGCGGCACAGGCGGTGCCGCTTTCGCCGGTCTGTTCCACATATCCGGCGCAGCCCCGAAGCTTCTTTCTTCCTCTTCTTCCGCCAATCTCCGCGGGTATGCATAGTCCGCGTAGTCGGTATCACTGACAATGTTTTTGACGGTTTCATCCAGATTCCGCCGCCTCAAATCGTACCGGTATTCTTCTTCGTGAAGCGATGCCGCCGTTTCATCATCGATGAAGGACTGCACATCGAACAGCAAATTCGCGGAGAGCGCATACGCCTCGCGGTCGAACACGACCAGCGTGACATCCATGTCGTTTTCCATCAGGAACTGCCGGATCTCATCCAGCGCGATGGTCAGAGCGATGTCTTTCGGGACACGGTAAGACCCCGCCGCGAGCAGCGGGATGGCGATGCTTTCGCACCCCAGTTCTTTCGCGACTTCCAGCGAACGGCGGTAACAGGAAGCGAGGATCTTTCTCTCCCCGAAGTGTCCGCCCTTCCAGCCTGTGCTGACGGTGTGGATGATGTACTTCGCAGGCAGCGCAAAAGCGGGCGTTGCCGCGGCATCGCCCCGTTTGATCCGCCCGATCTTCCGTCTTTCCGCGAGCAGCGATTCTCTGCCGGCCGCCTCATAGACCGCAGTATCGGTCCCGGCTCCGACCACAGGCCGCGGGTTGGCGGTATTGACGATCGCGTCCGCCGCCACATTGACGATGTTGTCCCTGATGATTCTGAAAGGCATTTGATCAGTCCCTTCTGTTTATTCTTCGCCGGCATCCTCCGCCAGGATCCGTTCGTAGATCGCTGCATCCGATGCGGCAAAGGCACACAGGACCACCAGCATCTCGTTGTCTTCCGCCGCTTTGTCCGGGTCGGCGCCGCGCCGGGCAGCTTCTTCACGCAGTTCACGCTCCCGGCGGTTCAAAAACCCGCGGACCGCCCGGACCGCCGTTCTCGCCGCCTTCTCTTTCGGGTATCCGTACACACCGGTGCTGATCGCCGGAAAAGCGATGCTCCTGACACCGTTGTCCACCGCCAGCTTCAGGCTGTTCCAGTAGCAGGCGGACAGTTTTTCTTCTTCATCTCCATACCCGCCGTGCCAGACAGGCCCCACCGTGTGGATGACATACTTCGCGGGCAGATCGTACCCCTTGGTGATCTTCGCCTCTCCGGTCTCGCAGCCGTGAAGCGTCCAGCACTCCTCCAGAAGGCCCGGCCCGGCTGCTCTGTGGATCGCGCCGTCCACGCCTCCGCCGCCGAGCAGCGTCTTGTTCGCAGCGTTGACGATCGCGTCTACGTTAAGCTTTGTGATATCTCCCGTGATGACCTTGATCATAGTGTTCTCCTTCTGCTGCCGTGCGGTGCGCCGGCCGCAAGTTCCTCTTTCATTCAGTATACATCAAAAAAGATCCTGCTGAACAGCGTCAGCAGGATCTTGCGTATTTGCCTTCCTGTTACCGGCAGGCCGGGCGCTACTGTGCGTCGATGGTCGAGATCGTCTGGGTCGTCTCTTCGAGGACATCCAGCACGACGCCGACGGTGTCGAGCGAGGTGAACAGCGTGACGTTGTTCTCGCTGGCGCAGAGGCGGATCTGGTGGCCGTCGGATTCCTGATGGTCATCGCCCAGGCTGCGCGTGTTGATGATGTACGCCATGTGGCCGGAACGGATCGCGTCGAGGATCTCGTTGCTGCCGTCGCTGATCTTCTGCAGCGAACGTGTGCGGATGCCCTGCTCTTTCAGGAACGCTGCCGTACCCGGGGTCGCTTCGATGTTGAAGCCGAGGTTGTAGAACCGCCGCACCAGCGGAAGCGCTTCCACTTTATCCTTGCCGGCCAGTGTCACGAACACCGTGCCGTAGTTCTTCATCTTGGTGCCGGACGCCTGCAGTGCTTTGTACAGAGCGCGGTTGAGTTTTTTGTCGTAGCCGATCGCCTCGCCGGTCGACTTCATCTCCGGCGACAGATAGGTGTCGAGCCCCTTGAGTTTGTTGAAGGAGAATACCGGCACCTTGACGTAATGGCGTTCTTTTTCTTCCGGATAGAGGTCGAAGATGCCCTGCTCCTTCAGCGTCTTGCCGAGGATGACCTCCGTCGCGATATCCGCGAGCGAATAACCGGTCGACTTGGAGAGGAACGGTACTGTACGGGACGACCGCGGATTGACCTCGATGATGTAGACGTCGTCGTTCTCATCCACAATGAACTGGATGTTGTACAGACCGACGATGCCGATACTCGGTCCGAGCTTTTTCGCGTACTGCAGGATCGTACCCTTGACCTTGTCGCTCACGCTGAAGGTCGGATAGACGCTGATGCTGTCACCGGAGTGGACGCCGGTACGTTCGACCAGCTCCATGATGCCCGGAACAAAGACGTCGCGTCCGTCGCAGATGGCGTCGACTTCGAGTTCTTTGCCGAGGATGTATTTATCTACAAGGACCGGTTTGTCTTCGTCGATCTCGACCGCTTCCTTGAGGTACTGCCGCAGCTGCTCCTCATTCGCGACGATCTGCATCGCACGCCCGCCGAGGACGAACGAAGGCCGCACCAGCACGGGGTAGCCGATTTCTTCGGCTGCTCTGACGCCGTCTTCGATCTTCGTGACCGCCTTGCCCTTGGGCTGCGGGATCTGCAGTCCTTCGAGGACCTTCTCGAAACTGTCGCGGTTCTCGGCGCGCTCGATGGCGTCGCAATCCGTGCCGATGATCTTGACCCCGCGGTCGACAAGCGGCTGCGCGAGGTTGATCGCGGTCTGCCCGCCCAGGGAAGCGATGACGCCGATCGGCTTCTCAAAATCGAGGATCGCCATGACATCTTCCGGCGTCAGCGGCTCGAAGTACAGTTTGTCCGCTGTGGTGTAGTCGGTCGAAACAGTCTCCGGGTTGTTGTTGATGATGATGGCTTCATAGCCGGCGCGTTTGATGGTCTGGACGGCATGGACGGTCGAGTAATCGAATTCAACGCCCTGCCCGATGCGGATCGGACCGGCACCGAGTACGACGATTTTCTTTTTGTCGGTCAGGCGGCTGTCGTTCTGGCCGCTGTAGGACGAGTACAGATATGCGATGTACTTACCGGTGTGCAGAGTATCGACCATGCGGAAGACAGGCACGATGCCGTTTTTCTTTCTCTTCTCGTAGATCTCGATCTCGTCACAGTTCCACAGATGCGCGATATACGCATCCGAGAAGCCCATAACTTTCGCTTCTTTGAGGACGCCCACATCATTGACGTGCGCTTTCAGGTTGTTCTCCATGTCGATGATCTTCTTGACCGACTCGAGGAACAGCGGTGTGATCATCGTGATCTCATGCAGTTTCTCGACGCTGACGCCGCGGTACAGCACCTCTGCGATCGCGAAGAAGTTGTCGTCGCGGAATGTCTTCAGGTATTCGAGGATCTCCTCTGTGGTCATATCGTCGAACTTCGACATGTACAGATGGTTGACGCCGATCTCGAGCGAACGGACCGACTTCAGGATGCACTCCTCGAGATTGCTGCCAATGCCCATGACTTCGCCGGTCGCTTTCATCTGCGTACCAAGCGCATTGGACGCATCCGCGAATTTGTCGAACGGGAAGCGCGGGAACTTCGCGACGATGTAGTCGAGGCTGGGTTCCATGGCCGCGGTGCCGCCGGCCACTTCGATCTCTTCGAGCGCCATACCCATCGCGATCTTGGCGGTGACGCGGGCGATCGGATAGCCGCTTGCCTTGGACGCAAGAGCGGACGAACGGGAAACGCGCGGGTTGACCTCGATGAGGTAGTATTCGCTGGTCTCGGGGTGCAGCGCGAACTGCACGTTGCAGCCGCCTTCGATCTTGAGTTCTCTGATGATCTTGATGGCGCTGTCGTTGAGCATCTTGAGGTCGTGGTCGTTCAACGAGAGGATCGGGGCCACGACGATGCTGTCGCCGGTGTGGACGCCGACGGGGTCGACGTTCTCCATGCCGCAGATCGTGATCGCTGTGTCATTGCTGTCACGCATAACTTCGAACTCGATCTCTTTGTACCCTTTGACGCTCTTTTCGACGAGGACCTGATGCACCGGGGACAGGTTGAAACCGTTCGTCGCGATCTCGACGAGTTCCTCTTCATCGTACGCAAATCCGCCGCCTGTGCCGCCCAGAGTGAACGCCGGGCGCAGCACGACCGGGTAGCCGATATGCTTGGCCGCCTCCTTTGCCTCCTCAACGCTGTAGGTGATCTCTGAGGGAATGACCGGCTCGCCGATGGACTCGCACATCTCTTTGAACAGTTCGCGGTCCTCCGCGCGCTCGATGCTCTCGCTGGGAGTGCCCAGGAGCTTGACGCGGCATTCTTCGAGGACACCTTTCTTCTCCAGCTGCATCGCCAGGTTCAGACCGGTCTGCCCGCCGATGCCGGGAACGATCGAGTCAGGACGCTCATAGCGGAGGATCTTGGCGATATATTCGAGGGTGAGCGGTTCCATGTAGACTTTGTCCGCGATGGTCGTATCGGTCATGATGGTCGCCGGGTTGCTGTTGCAGAGAATGACTTCATATCCTTCTTCCTTCAGCGCC
>JAILFI010000078.1 GCA_024697655.1 Clostridiales bacterium | reverse complement strand
TCTGGGACGCGATGGAAGATGTTTTCCGTGCACTGTTCGATGAGAACGACCCGGCGTTTGTGCGTTTCCTCGATCGTCACAGCCGCAACGGCGGCGAAGAATCGCTGCGTCAGGCTCTATTAAAGGATTACAACAGACTGCGCAGCATTCCGCACTACCTGGAATGGCTCGAAGATAACCTGACCAGACTGACAAAACCGGTCCCGGCAGCCTTGCAGGGAGAGGCACTTGCGTATCTTCGCAGTGTATATCTGGATGCCCTTAACAAAGCAAGAGGCACATTCGGTGACCTGTATGAACTGCTCAGTGAGAACGGTGTCGAATCATTTGCCGTCCAGATCGGTGCGCAGCTCGATGCCGTTGATGAAATGATCCGCATCTGCACAGAACAGGACGATTTCAGACAGTGCATCACATCGCTGCCGGCGGCATCACTTGCGCAGACACAGCTGAACGCAAAGGCGAAGGCGGAAGAGAAGGCCGCTTATCAGTCGATCAAAGACCGGGCACCGGCGCTCCTGCGGGAAGCGAAGAAGTACCTCTCGGATCTGCAGAAGGTCTATCTGAAGCGCAGTGACAGCGAAGAAGAAGCCATGATGCGGCAGACCGCTGAAGACGGTGCCGTTTATCTCGGGATCCTGCGCCGCCTCGAGGCGCTTTACAAGGCGGAAAAGAAAGACCGGCGCGTGATCGATTACAGCGACATTGAACATCTGGCGATACGGGTCCTTTCAAACGAAGATGCGGCATCGATCTACCGCAGTCAGTTCGCTTACATTTTTATCGATGAATACCAGGACAGCAACTACCTGCAGGAAGAGATCATCAGCCGGATCGCCGGTGAAGACAACCTGTTCATGGTCGGTGATGTCAAACAGAGTATCTACCGGTTCCGGGTGGCGGAGCCGGACATTTTCCTGCACAAATACCACCGGTACGCGGTATCGGAGGGCACTGACAAGAAGATCGACCTCAATGACAATTTCCGCAGCAAAGCCGGTGTGATCGAGGGCGTCAATTTTGTCTTCCGTGATCTGATGGACGGATATGATGAAAACGCCGCGCTCCATCAGGGCGCTCCGAATAAAAAGGATATCGATTATCCTGTCGATCTGTATTTGCTGGACCGCACGGCCGATGCGGTCGATGAGACAGGAAAGATCGACGAAGAACTTGCGGAGATGAAGTGGCAGGAAAAAGAAGCGCTCATGATCTGCGGCAAGATCAAAGCGTTGCTCGGAAAGCCCATCTACGATGCCAAAGCAGACACCGTGCGCGGGATCCGTCTAAAGGATATCGTGATCCTGATGCGCAGCATCAAACAGGCGGGGCCTGTCTACAAAGATGTCTTCAGAAGGGAAGGACTCGGCGTATTCGTGGCGGATACCAGCAGTTTCTTTGAAACGATGGAGATCCAGACCTTTCTCGATCTGCTGCGGCTGCTCGACAATCCGCAGCGTGATCTGGCTCTGCTTGGCGTCCTGCGTTCCTTCTTCTTTGATTACAAGATCGACGATCTGATCAGGATCCGGATGCATGACAAGACCGTACCGTTCTATCAGGCGTTTTCCGACTATGCAGAACGGGGAGAGGACGCGCAGCTCCGCCTGCGGTGCCGGGATACAGCGGAAACACTCGGAAAGTGGAGAAGGGAAGCCGCCTATCTGCCGCTCGATGAGCTGATCGGCCGTCTTCTGCATGACACCGGTTATTTCGGCTGTATGGGCGCTGTCCCCGGCGGTCAGCAACGGCAGGCCAACCTCCGTACGCTCGCGGATAAAGCGCGCGGTCTTATGGAAATGGGCAGAAACCGCATCCAGGACCTGCTGCGGTACGTGGAATCTCTCCAGGCGCGCGGCAGCGTGGATGTCGGGCAGACCAGCATCCTCGGCGAAAACGACGATGTTGTCCGGATCATGACGATCCACAAGAGCAAAGGTCTGGAATTCCCGGTCGTCTTTGTCAGCGGTCTCGGCGCCGGTGCAGGACGCGGCACTTCCGGCGGTTTTGCCGTCATCGACAAAGAAATGGGATGCGCGCTCCCGTATGTCGACACAGAGAAGCGCTGCCGCGAAGAACTGCTGCTGAAGACGCTGATCAGGGAAAAGCAGAAGCGGCAGGAGGAGGAAGAGGACATTCGCGTTCTGTACGTTGCCATGACCCGTGCACAGGACAAACTGATCCTGACAGCTGCGATCGATCCTTTAAGAGAGAGCAGTTCCTATTATTACGGCAAGCTGGCGCCGGTCCTTGAAAAGGAAAACTGTCCGATCCGCGTGACCGAAGAATCGCTGCCGGCCGGCAGCAGCCGCACCATGACGCCCGAACGGATCAGCATCGATACACTGCTGAAGCCGTACCTTGCCAACCGGGATCCGGTTGTGCGGGATACTGTCGGAGAACTTCTGTCAGCGGTGTATCCATATGAAGCAGAACTCACCGCCAAGTCCAAATACTCGGTTTCCGAGCTCAATCATCACGAGGAACTTAAGCCGCCTGTCATCCGCCTGCCGCGGTTCTTCCAGACAGACGAAGAGGAAGAAGAACAGAACAGACAACGGGCAGGCAGCCTGACAGGCGCGGCGCTCGGTACCATCCTGCATACTGCCATGGAGCATCTTCCTTTGAACACTCTTCTGCCCGCGGTCTACCCGGACGGAGAAACACCGGCAACAGAAGGACTGCCAGAAAAGATCGATGCCTATCTCGACGGCCTGGCCGCACAGGAGATCCTTACACAGAAAGAGCGCGCTTCTGTCGATCCGGAAATGATCGTGCGTTTCCTTACAAGCCCTGTCGGAAAGCGTCTCAGGCATGCGGCGGCGATCCGGCGCGAAACGCCGTTCACCTGCACGTTCAGCAAAGACGGCAGGGATGTCCTGGTCCAGGGGATCATCGACTTGTGGTTTGTCGAAGACGGAAAGATCGTACTGCTGGATTACAAATCCAACATGAAGACCGATAAGATCCGCGAACTGTATCAGGCACAGATCGACCTGTACCGGGAAGCGCTTGAAGAACTGACCGGCATGCCTGTCAAAGAATCCTATCTGTATCTGCTCCGTGACAGCCGTCTGGTCGAAATGTGATACTGCAGAAGATGCACGTGAATATGAAAAAGCAATAAAAGAGCCCCTCCGTAAGGAGAGGCTCTTTGTTCGCGTATATCTGTCAGTGACAGGTGAGGGGATCTTTATACAAGACCCTGAGCCATCATTGCCTCAGCAACTCTTTCGAACCCGGCGATGTTCGCGCCCTGGACCAGAGCGTTCTTATTGCCGTAGTACTTCTCACCAGCGTTCGCGCAAGCGCTGTAGATGTTCTTCATGATCTGGTGCAGCTGCGTATAGACGTCTTCATGCTGGAAGACGGTGTGGCCGCTGTTCTGACCCATCTCGATGCAGGAGCAGGCAACACCGCCGGCGTTGGCAGCCTTCGCGGGGCCAACAGCGATCATGTTGTCCATGAGATACTTCAGTGCATCGTTGGTGGTGGGCATGTTCGCACCTTCGCAGTAGAACTTGCAGCCGCCTTCGACCATCTGCTGCGCGTGTTCCATATGAACGTCGTTCTGCATCGCGCAGGGGATGAACATGTCGACTTTGCAGCCGGTATCCTGGAAGACGCCCCAGGGCTTCTTGCCGGGGAAGAACTTCGCTTCGGGGAACTTCTCTGCATACGGAGCGCAGATGTTCTTGCCGGAGCCTCTCAGCTCGAGCAGGTAAGCAACCTTCTCGTCTGTGCTGATGCCTTCCGGATCGTAGATGTAGCCGTCCGGACCGGAGATGGTGACCAGCTTAGCGCCGAGTCTCTGGAGCTGCCAAGCAGTACCCCAGGAAACGTTACC
>JAILFI010000076.1 GCA_024697655.1 Clostridiales bacterium | reverse complement strand
GCAAGGCCATGCCAGCTGCGGGCGAAAGGTCCCACGTAAGCCGCGAGCAAGAGGCCGCGGTGATCATGGCGCAGTTTAGAAGTAAGTCCTCCGGGAAACCCGGGTCAAGGCAAGTGTGGGGGCAAAGACCAGGTCAGCCAGACGGCTGTTGTATAGACAGTTAATGCTTATTAGTTGCTATTGCACCAATGAAGGGCAATAAGGAGGTCGCATTATGAGAGTGAACATCACAGGTAAGAACTGCAGAGTCAGTGACCATCTGAAAGATACGATCGAAAAGAAAGTACAGAAACTTGGAAAATATTTTTCTGACGATATCGATGCCGACGTCATGCTGACGGAGGAGAAAAAATATAAAAAGACAGAAGTCACCATCAAAGCGCGCGGGATGATCTTCCGTGCAGAAGACAGAGCCGAAGAGTTCTACGACGGCATCGACAACGTCGTTGCGAAGCTGTCCAGCCAGATGTCCCGTTTCAAGGGAAAGCTCCAGAAAAAGCACAAGGACAACAAGATGATCGATCTGGGCCAGGTGCCGGAGCCGGAGGAAACCGAAGAGATCGCAGTCACCAGGAACAAGAAATTCGAGCTTACACCGATGACGGTCGACGAGGCGGTCCTGCAGATGGAAATGCTGGAGCACAACTTCTACGTGTTCCTCAATGTGGAAACCGACAGCGTTAACGTTGTTTATAAGAGAAACGAGAAGGACTACGGTCTTCTCGAAACCACCTACTGATAAGCGGGAGGGTCCATGCATCAGTTAACGGAGAACCTTCTCGCCGGTATAGCGATCACAGACATACTGGATATCCTGATCGTTGCCTATATCTTCTATAAGGTACTGGGATTCATCAGAGACAGCAGGGCGGAGCAGCTGCTCAAGGGCGTGCTGGTCCTTCTTGCTGTTGCCTTTTTGTCGGATATCCTGCAGCTGCATGTCCTCAACTTCATCATGAAGGGCACGCTGGCGGTCGGTGTACTGGCGCTGATCATCCTGTTCCAGCCCGAATTGAGACGGGCGCTGGAGCGGATGGGACGCGGCTCTTTGTTCAAGATCAAAGTGGACCCGCTGGATAAAGAAAAAGCAAAAGATGTGGTCGCCGAGTTCATCGTTGCCGCCGAAGAGATGGCAGCGGACCGGACCGGCGCCCTCATCGTGTTCGAACGCGACACCAATCTGTCGGACATCGTCGAGACCGGCACGGTCATCGATGCGGATGTTTCCGCGCAGATGATCGAGAACATCTTCTACAAAGGATCGCCGCTGCATGACGGCGCGATGATCGTCCGCGGGACAAAGCTTTACGCAGCAGGCTGCGTGCTGCCGCTGACGGACAACATGGAGATCCCCAAGAGCCTGGGCACCCGCCACCGCGCCGGGATCGGCATCAGTGAAAAGTCGGATTGTCTGGTCCTTGTTGTCTCCGAAGAGACCGGGATCATCACGCTGGTCGAAGACGGGGTGATCGAACGGTATCTGGACGGCAAGACGCTGGAGAAACGGCTGCTCGCGCTGTACCTGCAGGACACCCAGAGCGAAGGCAGCCTCGTCAAGGCGCTGTTCAAACGGAACGGGAGGGATGACTGATGTTGAGGAACAACAAAGTCAACGCGGTCATCGCTTTCATCGCTTCGCTGCTGCTGTGGATCTATGTCGTCGGACAGGTGGATCCGGCAACGACCGGGCGTCTTGTTGACGTGCCTGTCGTATTTGCCGGCGAAGAATCGCTGACTGAGAACGGTCTTGCGCTTGTAGACACGGGTGAAGTGACGGTCGACCTGACGATCAAGGGGGACCGCTCCGATGTCCGGAAACTGCTGGCGAGCAGTGACAAGGTCAGCGTTGTGGCGGATGTTTCGGGGCTGACGAAGGGGACGCATGAGGTGCCTTTGGATATCAGGATCCCGAATACTGTTGAACTTCAGAAAGCAAGTATCGATGATGTCACGGTGGTGATCGATGATCTGGTCACGAAAGACATCGATGTGCAGGTCGATTTTGAAGGGGCGTTTGAAGTCTCTCAAAGCGCCGGCAATGTGACTGTTACACCTGAGACGATCGCTGTCACCGGCGCGGCATCGACAGTCAAGTCGATCGATCATCTGGCTGTTACCGTCAACGTTGCGGAACTTACCGAGAAGACGACCCGTCTGACTAAGAATGCGGTCCCGGTGGACGCAAACGGCGGGCAGGTCAGCCGCGTCAAACTGGCGTCCTCCGAGGTGCAGGTCACGGCGGCTATCGTCGGTTCGAAGACGGTTCCGTTCACTGCCGAAACAACAGGCACTCCGGCGGATGGATACGAACAGGGGCAGATCAGCGCCCCGTCCACAGTGACGGTCAGCGGACCGCCGTCCGTCCTTGAGGATCTGAAAGAGGTCGCAGCGGAGCCGGTCGATATCACGGGGATGACGCAGAGCAGCACCGTTCCGCTTACCCCGGTCCTCCCGGAAGGGGTGACTGTAACGGAGCCGCAGCCTCTGGAAGCGACCATCGAGATCAAGGGAGCGTCGACGGTGACGAAGAACTGGACGTACGCCTCTTCTGAGATCGAGGTGCGGGATGTGCCGGATGGCCTGGCCGCCGAGATCGTGACAGCATCTGTAGAGGTCACGGTCAGCGGAGAAAAGGATGTCCTGGATAATCTGAAGAAATCAGATCTGACGCTGCACGTGTCGGCGAAGGATCTGGAAGAAGGGGAACACGAAGTGGAAGTCGTCCAGAGCAGCAGCCTGGATGCGGATAAAGTGGTGATCGCGCCGCAGAAGATCAAGATCATTCTGCAGGCAGTCACGACGGAGGAGTAAGAAAGATGAGCAGACTGTTTGGCACAGACGGTGTCAGAGGCGTCGCGAACAGCGAGCTGACACCGGAGTTGGCATTTGAGCTGGGCAAAGCCGGCGCACATGTTCTGAGCAAGAGCAAGGGACGCCCCACGATCCTGATCGGGACGGATACGCGTATCTCCGCAGATATGCTGGAGTCCGCGCTGTCTGCCGGGATCCTGGCAGTCGGTGCGGATGTCATCACGGTCGGCGTTATGCCGACGCCGGCAGTGGCGTATCTCGTGCGGCATTACCGGGCGGATGCGGGCGTTGTCATCTCCGCTTCCCACAATCCTTTTGAGTACAACGGCATCAAGTTCTTCAACGGGGAAGGATTCAAACTGGATGATGCGGTCGAAGACGAGATCGAGGACATCATCATCCGCAACATCGAAGTCAATAAGTACATCACGGGCGATCAGCTCGGCCGGCACATTATTGCCGACGAGGATGCCACCCAGAAATATATCGATTTTCTGGTGTCTTCGACACCGATGGATCTGCGCGGCGTCAAACTCGTACTGGACTGCGCGAACGGCGCTTCCTACAACATCGCCGGCAAGGTCTACGAAGCGCTCGGCGCGGACGTCGTGGTGATCGGCGATTCTCCGAATGGCCTCAATATCAACGATAACTGCGGGTCCACGCACCCGGAACGTCTCTGCGAGGCGGTCATCCGGGAAGGTGCGTTCATGGGCATGGCCTATGACGGCGACGCGGACAGGCTCATTGCGGTGGATGAACAGGGCCGGATCATCGACGGCGACAAGGTGATCTGCATCTGCGCTGCCATGCTTAAGGAGGAGGGCCGTCTGAAGGACGATCTGGTCACAGCGACCGTCATGAGCAACATCGGTTTTCATAAGTACATGGAAAGCATCGGGTGCAAGGTCGAAGTCACCGGCGTAGGCGACCGGTATGTGCTCGAGAGCATGCTCAAGACCGGCGGGATCATCGGCGGTGAGCAGTCCGGGCATATCATCTTCCTGGACAAAACGACGACCGGCGACGGCATCCTGTCATCTCTGCAGCTGCTGAAGGCAGTCCTGCAGTCCGGGAAGAAGGCATCGGAACTGTCGGATGCCATCACGATCTATCCGCAGGTCCTGAAGAACGCGAAAGTAAAGAACGAAAACAAGAATAAATATCAGACGGATACAGAGATCCAGGCAGCGATCAGGGAAGTGGAAACGCAGATGGAAGGCTCCGGCCGCGTTCTGATCCGCCCGTCCGGCACAGAACCGCTCGTGCGGGTCATGATCGAAGGGGAGGAACTGGAGCAGATCACCGATCTGG
Organism: Clostridiales bacterium; assembly: GCA_024697655.1. The sequence continues at coordinate 3,147 of JAILFI010000076.1, read as the reverse complement.
CGGAGGATCTCGCGAAACTGCTGACCAGAAAATTCGGCTGACGGAGGATACGGAATATGTGCGGTATTGTAGGCTATATCGGTAAAGATAACGCAAAAGAAGTGATCATCGACGGACTCAAGCGCCTGGAGTACAGGGGCTATGATTCGGCCGGCATCGCGCTTTGCAAAGACGGAGAGATCGAAGTACGCAAGGCGGTCGGCGAGATCAAAAATCTGGAGAGCATCGTTGCGGATCCGGCTTTCGACGGTCCGGTCGGCATCGGGCATACGCGCTGGGCGACGCACGGCGTCCCCTCCGAGATCAATGCGCATCCGCACACCAATGAGGACAACACCATCGCGGTCGTGCACAACGGAATCATCGAGAACTACGTCGAGATCAAAGAGGAGCTGATCCGTGAATACGGGGTGGAATTCCGCTCGGACACGGATACCGAAGTCATCGCGCACCTGATCGGCATCTACTACGACGGTGATCTGCACGAAGCGGTCAACAGAGCGGTCGAGCAGATGCGCGGCGCATATGCGATCGGCGTCATCTGCGCCAATGAGCCCGACAAGATCGTCGCGGTCAGAAAAGACGCACCGCTCATCGCCGGCATCGGCGAAGGGTGCAACTACATCGCATCGGACATCCCTGCGATCATGGAACGTTCGCGGCAGGTCTACTTCATCGAGAACGACGAAACGATCGTCGTCACAGCGGACAGCATCGAGATCTTCGATGAGAACAACGAGCCGGTCGAGCACGAAGCATTCACCGTCACGTGGGACGTGGATTCGGCGAAGCGCGGCGGGTACGATCACTTTATGCTCAAGGAGATCAACGAGCAGCCCAAAGGCGTCGAAGAAACGCTCCTGCGCCGGCTGGACGAAGACGGCAACATCAAACTGGACGGCATCGAACTCACTAAGGAAGACCTGGACAGCATTAATAAGGTCTGCATCGTCGCCTGCGGCACGGCGTACCATGCCGGTCTGATCGGCAAGTTCGCGATCGAAAAGATGGCAAAACTGCCGGTCGAAGTCGATATCGCCAGCGAGTTCCGTTACAGAGACCCGTTCGTGGATGACAAAACGCTGTTCATCGCGATCAGCCAGTCCGGCGAAACACTGGATACGCTGCATGCGCTGCGCGAAGCGAAGAGCAAAGGCGCCCGTGTGCTGTCGGTCGTCAACGTGGTCGGCAGTTCCATCGCCCGTGAATCCGACGATGTCATCTATACCTGGGCGGGTCCCGAGATCTCGGTGGCCAGCACGAAAGCGTACACGACCCAGCTGACGATCATGTACATGCTGGGACTGTATATGGGCAAACTGCGCGGGGTGATCGACGAGACGTATTACCGGCAGATGATCGGGGAACTGAAAGCGATTCCGGAAAAACTCACCCGCTATCTCAAGGGGCAGAAGGCGGTCAAGCGGATCGCGGACAGATTCCACAGAGAGAACGAAATGTTCTTCATCGGCCGCGGCCTGGACGCGTCTGTCTCCTATGAGGCCTCCCTCAAAATGAAGGAGATCTCTTACATCAACTCGTTTGCGATCGCAGCCGGCGAACTCAAGCACGGCACCATCGCGCTGATCGACCAGGGAACACTCGTGGTCGTCCTGGCGACGCAGAGCGCGCTGTTCGAGAAGATGCTCTCCAACATCAAGGAGGTGCAGGCGAGAGGCGCTTACGTTCTGGCGGTCGCTAAAGAGAACGACAAGGAAGTCGAAAAGCAGGCGGACGAGGTCATCTATATCCCGGATTGCCCGGATGAACTGACCCCGCTGCTGTCGGTCGTGCCGATGCAGCTCTTTGCGTATTACGTAGCGAAAGCGCGCGGCTGCAACATCGACAAGCCGAAGAATCTGGCCAAGTCCGTGACGGTCGAGTAGGCTGCCGGCATCGATATGAAACCACTGTGCCGCCGGCTGGTCCGGCGGCATCTCTGCCATTAAGAAAGGAATGTATATGGAATACGAAGTCCGCGACATCGCTCTCGCGCACGAGGGACACAAAAAGATCAACTGGGTCAGGCGGCACATGCCCCTGCTGAACGCGATCGAAAAAGAATTCGAGGAAACCAGGCCTTTTGAAGGTGTGAAGATTTCCCTGTCTATCCATATGGAGGCCAAGACCGCTTACCTGTGCAAGGTGCTCGCTGCGGGCGGAGCAGATCTACGCGCGACCGGCAGCAATGTGCTGTCCACGCAGGATGACGTTGCGGCGGCGCTCGTGGATGACGGGATCCCGGTCTTCGCGTATCACGCAGCAACACCGGAAGAGTACGACCGGCACATCGAGATGTGCCTCGGGCACAAGCCGAATATCGTCATCGACGACGGCGGTGACCTCGTGGGCATGCTGCACGGCAAACGTCCGGACCTGGCGGAAGATGTCTGGGGCGGCTGCGAGGAGACCACGACGGGTATCATCCGTCTGAAGGCGATGGAAGCCGAGGGTGTCCTCAAGTTCCCGATGGTCGCGGTCAACGATGCGGATTGCAAGCACCTGTTCGACAACCGCTACGGCACCGGCCAGTCCGTCTGGGACAGCATCATGCGCAACACCAATCTGATCGTGGCAGGGAAGAAGGTCGTCGTGGCCGGGTACGGCTGGTGCGGCAGAGGCGTTTCCATGAGAGCGAAAGCGCTCGGCGCGCAGGTCATCGTCACGGAAGTCGATCCGGTCAAGGCCATGGAAGCGCACATGGACGGCTATGATGTCATGCCGATGGCGGAGGCTGCGGCGATCGGCGATGTCTTCATCACGGTCACCGGCTGCAGCCATGTCATCGACAAGCGTCATTTCGAATCGCTCAAAGATGGCGCGATCCTCACCAACGCCGGCCATTTCAACGTAGAAGTCGAGATGGACGAACTCGAGGACCTCGCGATAGAAAAATACGAAGCGCGCCGCAACATCACGGCGTATGTTATGCCGTGGGGCAAGGTCATCCATGTCATCGGCGAGGGTAAGCTGGTCAACATCGCTGCGGCGGACGGCCATCCCGCAGAGATGATGGATCTGTCCTTCGCGGTGCAGGCGATGAGCGCGCAGTACATCAAGGACCACCACGCGGAACTCGCCAACGGCGTCATCGATGTCTCCCGTGAGATCGACGACAAGATCGCCCGCCGGATGCTGGCGGCATGG
>JAILFI010000060.1 GCA_024697655.1 Clostridiales bacterium | reverse complement strand
AGTGTCCCACTCTGGCCCGGATCCCGGCGAACTTGCAGCATTTATGTGCGAGATTGTCAGAGAACAGCCAGCCTGTCTTTTCCCGGACCATACGGGCCAGTTTGTGGTATCCATAAGAACGGTGCTCCCGGTGCGCTTCCCGAAGAAGTTCAGTCAGTATGTCACGGTCCTGTTCATACCGGTTCTTTATTCCTTTTCGCGATCTCCATTTGTAGTAACCGGACCGGTTCACACCCATTTCTCGGCACAGTTCCGCTACAGGATAAGCTTCTCTCAAGACATCGATGATCTGGTATTCAAGTCTTTTAAAGTAACGAATTCCTTGCCGGCACCAACTCCTTTCACCACGTATCCTTTTTTTAACCGTTCATTTTCGATTTGCAGCTTTTCAACGAGCAGTTCGAGCCGTTCTTCCTCAGAAAGAGATTTGCTGGTATGAAGTGCAGAAAACCTGTTTCCGGGATGGAGCTTTTCCGGGTTAAGGGCCTCTTCGCCGCCTTCCCGATACCGCCGTATCCAGACCCTTAAGGTGCCTCTTGGTATACCTTCTTCCCTGACAAGCGTACTGACTGGTATATGTTCTTCTTCACACATCAGCACATATTTGAGTTTTTCTTCGGCAGTCCATTTGCGGTTGTGTCCGCCTTTCGGTCGTCCCATGATCTCACCTCCTGTATGAAAGATACCATGAAAAAAGCAGACATGGTTTTTTACCATGTCTACTTTCATCTTACCAGTTCAATAAGTACCGCCGGCTCTTCTTTTGATGCGATTCCGCAGTTTCCTTGTCAAATACCTTTTTCACGATGGATCACTCCGGGCAGCGCCGCACTTCCACCAGATTGGTATGCTGCGGATTGCCTTTTGCTACCGGTGTCGGATAGCCGGTCGACGTCAGAACATTGATCGACCCGCGGATATCCACGTTATTCTCATCCGGTGTGTACCAGCCGCCCTGGCTCATCGCAACAGCGCCTTTGACGATGCGCTCCGTCACAAATGCCGGAATGCGGACGATACCGCGGTCGTTCCATACTTCGATCATATCGCCGTCTTTGATGCCGCGCGCAGATGCATCAGCCGGATGCATCCACAATGCCGGCGGATCAAGCTGCTCCATCCACGGGTTCTGGTCATGAATGGAATGGCATCTGCGCTTGGAGTGGTAGCCGATCAGCTGCAGCGGGAATTTTTCCAGTCTTTCATAATCCGTCGGTCCTTCCGGTCCGTCATGCCATACCGGGACCCCGCCGACATTATCCCGCTGCATTCTGTACAGGCGTTCGCAGAACAACTCGATCTTCCCGCTGGGCGTTGCGAAAGGCACCCCGTCTTCGATCTGCTTTCTGAACGGCACAGGATCCCCGCCCGGGGCACTGTAAATATATCCGCCGTTCTCCGTGAATGTCTCAAAATCAGGCAGTTCCGGCTCGGCAGGCTGCAGATCGTTCTCATAGATCCGTCTGTGCCAGTCGCGTTTCTCCGGACAGCCGTCGACAAAGGCATCATACATCCCGAGTTCTTTCGCGACCATTTTGATCCAGTCATATTCGTATCGGCAATCGAACAGAGGCCGGACACACTGATTGCTGTAGAGCTGGTAATCGCCGCCCTCCCAGGTCGTCGGCATATTCTCCGTCTCGAAGAGCGAAGCTGCAGGCAGCAGGATATCAGCCCAGCGCGTACTCGGATTGTGGAATACATCCGAGGCCACGATCATTTCACAGCTGCTCGTATCGCTGAGGATCCGCTTCGTGTCGTTGATATCCGCATGCTGGTTGACCAGCGTATTCGAAGCCAGGTTGAAGATGAGTTTGATGCCGCAAGGCAGGGAGTCCGCACCATGGATCCCGTCGTTTTCAGCCGTCATACTCTCCCATTTTTCGACCGCTTTTGACCACAGGAAGGTTGGAATACTGATCCCGCAGGGATTGGCGGGGTTCTCATAGACGTACGGCGGTGCGGTATGTCCGGACATCGCCACGGTCGCCCCGGCGCCGCCCCCTTCTCTGCCGATATTGCCCGTCATCGCGGCAAGCGCAATGGTCGCACGGGTCGTATTCTCGCCATTGAAGGTCCGCTGCTGTCCAAGCCCTGTCATCAGACATGCCGGCTTGGCGGTCGCATATGCGATCGCAAGGCGCTCGATATCCGCTGCCTTGACGCCGGTGATCTGCTCTGCCCATACCGGATCTTTCTCAATCCCGTCCTTCTCGCCAAACAAGTAAGACCGGTAGCTTTCCCCGGCAGGGATCCCTTCCGGCATATGCGATTCATCATGTCCGATACAGAACGCATCCAGAAATGCCTGATCCTGCAGACCGTCACGGAAGATCACGTAAGCCATCGCATTGGCAAGCGCCAGATCGCTGCCCGGCCTGACCGCGATCCATTCATCCGCATAGGTGACCGCAGACTCGCTCTGCCGCGGATCGATGACGATGATGCGGGTGCCCTGTTCTTTCGCTTTGGTAAGGTAGTAGTTGCTGAACGGGCCGTTGATCGTCTCGGCAGCGTTGTGACCCCAGAGGATGATCAGTTCCGTCTCCAGGAAGTTCAGGGGATTGTTGCAGGAGATCGTCGAGCCCAGAATACGGCTGGCCATATTGCTCGCCTGCGCGTCGCTGTAGGAGTTGTAATACGATAAATACCCGCCCTGCATTGCCAACAGTCTGCGCATGAACTTATACGGCTGGGTAACGGCACAGACACCTGTCGCATACATCGTGTAACGGCTTGCGGGGCCGTATTTTTCAAGGGTTTCCCGCATTTTTGCAGCGATCTCGGCAGCGGCTTCTTCATATGAGATCCTCTCGTACTTACCGGTACCGCGGTCTTCCCGTCTGCGCATCGGATATCTGAGCCGGCTGCTGCTGTGCAGATATGTCCGTCTGTAACCCCGCCCCCGCGGACAGGCGCGGATCTGGATCCCGTTCATGTTCGTATCTGAAGAGATATCCAGCACGCAGTCCTCCGCTGTCCAGACTTCCAACTTGCAGTTGCCTCCGCAGTTGTTGATACCGGCAGCACGCACAATGTGCGGTTCTTCGACGGGAAGCGCCTCACCAAGGTGCCAGGACAGGCAGCCCATGTCCTTGCAATAGCCTTCCTCCTCTAATGGTAGAGGCGTCCCACGCACCAGGGCGCGCAGCGCGGAAACTACTGTTTTCAACTCTTTCGTCAGTTCGACAGAAGTCTGTTTCTCAAGTTGTTTACATAATGAACTTACTGTATCTAATGTGTATTTCTGTATAAAAGACTCCATCAGAGGTTCTGCGTCGAGTTCTCCGTTGAGACCGCAGACACTCAAGTATTCAAGGAATCGCAGCTGCTCACCGATATAGTCCGCCGGATTGCCGTCCAGAAAGACAGGCTGATATCCATGCGCCTTGTAAAAACAAATACACTCGTAGGTCGTCCTGTCGATCAGGATATCCCCCTTCCCTTTGCAGGCCGACGCCCACAGCGGGATATACAGGTCCGCATCGGTGCCTTTGAAGAGGTCGTCATAGTCCTGCTGAGACAGTGTCGATGTGACCCCGTAAGCCCGGCTGACCAATCTCCAGTCCGGCAGAGACGCAAAGAAGACGTGAAGCAGATATGCGTTGTTCAAGAATTGTCTGCTGTTCCTGATTGCCATGCTTACCTCCTTTATTAACTGTCCCCGGCTGTCCTCAGGATCTGCTCCCGCAGCACATGCATATTGGACAGATTGCCGATGATGACAGCGCCTGCAAGACGTCCGTCTCTGTAGTAGCGTTTTTCAAAGGCGCGGCCGTGCTTTTCGTTGACCGCAAACTGTGTCGGCTGTTCCGCAAGGTCGGACCGGAACGTCTCAGCTGTTAGTCCGTCCCCAACCGTATCACCGAGTGAGAAAAGGGCGATCTCCGGACAATGCAATACCATCGAGGTGTCGATCGTCTCCGTGACGGTATCGCCGCCTGCGGCGTTGATCCCTGCTGCGCGTCCCTGCGCTTCTGCCTGGGACCAGAGCAGCGGGTTCATGCCGTTTTGTTCCGCACAGTCCCCGCACGCGTAAATATCAGGCTCGCTCGTTTCACATTTATCATTGATGATCACGCCGCGGCCGCATGCCAGTCCTGCCTTTTCTGCCAAAGCGGTATTGGCTCGCGCCCCGGTCGACATGATCACAATACCGCACGGGAACTGACGTCCATCTTCCAGACGCACGTATTCAACACAGTCATCGCCGCCGATCTCTTCGATCCGGACACCTGTATGGACCGGGAATTCCGTGATCAGTGACTGCAGCATCCCGGCACACTCCTCATCGAGGAAACGCGGCATCAGACGCGGCAGCGCTTCCAGAACGGTACACTCGATGCCGTATCGTGACATTTCAAATCCGGCTTCCAGACCGATCACCCCGCCGCCTATGATCACAGCCCGCTTTTCAGAAACAGCCATGCTTCTGAGCGCCGAAATGTCGCCGTGATTGCGGATGGAAATGACCCCGGGGAGATCCGCGCCGGGGATCGGCGGGACAAACGCGTTCCCGCCTGCCGCATAGATCAGTTTTCCATATTTGATTGTTTCTGCATCTGTCGAAGCAAGATGATTCGCAGGGTCGATGTCCGTTGCAGCCGTTCCCGTAAAGAGTTCAATTCCATTGTCAACATACCACTGCGCATCGTGCATGACCATCCGCGCGGGATCCCATCCGTACAGCGGTGTTTTTGTCAGCATTGGTTTTTTATAAGGCGGCAGAGATTCCTCCCCGATCATCAGGATGCTGCCTTCGCAGTCAATTTCCCGGATCCCTTTTGCGGCGCAGATCGCGGCTATGCCGCCTCCTACGATGAGATAGTCAACCTTCTTCATGGTCAGCCCCTTTCTCCCCGCAAATCGAGAGTTTCGCCGGTATTTTGACGATCAGGCTGGGGTCGGTGATATCCGCTACCGGCAGCATGGACAGATCTTTCCGTGTTACGCTGTACTTTTCCGTCAGCACATCGATATCACCGAAGTCGAGTGACCTCGTCGGACACGCCAGCACGCAGGACGGCGGGAAACCGCGTTCGCGAAGTTCTTTGCAGGCGTCACACTTCTGCGCGGTCCCTTTTGTCTTCGAGAACGATACAGCACCGTTCGGGCAGTTCCACATGCAGCTGCCGCAGCCGATGCACAGGGTTTCGTCCACGGTAACTGTGCCGTCCTCTTCCTTGTGCATCGCCCCTGTCCGGCAGGCATCCACACAGTGCGCGTCGTTGCAATGATTGCAGGCACCCGAAAAATGCACGCAGGTACCGCCGGCGGCATCTTTTACGCACAGTGTTTCCACTCGTCTGAAATACTCTCCCGGCAGAAGATCATGCAGATCCTGACAGGCGATCTGACAGGCTCCGCAGCCGATGCAGGTGTTCATGTTGAAAAAGAAACCCAGTCTCGCCATGTGTTTCCCCTTTCCGCAATCCCCTGTTTGAAAAGCAGCGGACCATACGGTCCGCTGTATGCTGCTTTTTATCCTTCCGTATGCGGCAAACTGTCCAGATAACTTTGCAGGATCAGGACTGCCGCCTGTTTGTCGATATACTTCTTGCGGTTCTCACGCCGCACACCGCCGTCGATGAGGACCTGCTCCGCCAGTTTGGTCGTGAACCGTTCATCCTGATACACCACCGCCACATCCTGGAGTGCCAGACTGCGCAGCTTGTTCTCAAGCTTTTCCCGGAACGCGCGGACCTTCTCGGTCTGGACACTGTCCGTACCGTTCAGATTGAGCGGGAGACCGATGACGACCGTTCCGCAGTCGTACTCGCGGATATAGTCGATCACCTTGCCGGTATCTTTCTTGATACCGATGCGTTCGATCGTCGTGACACCGTTCGCGATGATAGATAAGGCGTCACTGACCGCGACGCCTATCGTTTTGTCCCCTACATCGAGGGCCAGTATTCTTTTCATATAGTCCCGTTATTTGTTCAGGTAGTACCGGACCAGTTCCTCGGTCAGATCATCACGGTCGATCTGGCGGATGACATTGCGGGCGTTGTTGTGGCTCGTGATATAGGACGGGTCACCGGAAAGCAGATACCCGACGATCTGATCGATCGCGTTGTATCCTCTTTCATCCAGCGCATCGTAGACTTCCTCCATGATCTCACGGGGGGTCTTCTGCTCCGCTTTCAGACCGTTATTGAACATCAGTGTATTCTTTGTATCCATGCTGATTCACCTCTTATTCGCATTTCCGAAGCCGTCTTTCAAAGTCAACTTCAGTATACTCTATGCTGTCTTTGTTTTCAACTTGCGAATCCTTCAGATAGTCATAATTTCATGTCTTTTTCGGAAATCGCTCCGCAGGCTGTTCTACTGCGCAAGCAGCTGCGCGGCGATTGCCAGTGCTTCTTCGGTCTTCGACGGATCTTTGCCGCCTGCCTGCGCCATATCCGCTTTGCCGCCGCCGCCGCCACCTGCGGCTTTTGCGATCTCTTTGATCATCTTGCCGGCGTGATAGCCCCTGGAGACAACGTCTTCCGTCAGGGAAACGATAAATGTCACCTTCTCCGCGGTCTTCGACGCGAGGACCAGACAGAGGCTCTCACCGGACGCTTTCAGCTCATCGGAGATGCCGCGCAGGTCGTCCACCGAGTAATCATCAAAGGCTTTGGCGACAAGTTTGACGCCGTTGATCTCCTGCGCGTCAGCGAGGAGGTCGCCTGTTGCGCCTGCGACCATTTCCTTTTTATATTCTTCGATCTCTTTCTTGAGCGCTTTGTTCTCCGCCGTCATGGAACGGACTTTTTCAGGCAGGAGACCCGCGGTCGTCTTCAGCGATTCCGCGGTTTCCTGGACGAGCGCCAGTTCATCGACCAGCATCTCACGGAGTCTGTGTCCTGTGACAGCCTCGATACGTCTTACGCCCGCTGCGACGCCGCCCTCGGACACGATATGGAACGCGCCGATCTGACCGGTGTTCGCAACGTGGATGCCGCCGCAGAGTTCCTTGCTCCAGCCACCCGCATTGACCACGCGCACCTTGTCACCGTATTTATCTTCGAAGAGACCCATGGCGCCTTCCGCCATCGCCTCATCGTATGCCATTTCCTTCGTCTCGACGGTCATGAACTCGTCGATCTTCTCATTGACGCGTTCCTCGACTTCACGGATCTGCTTTTTGGTCATCGCTTCGAAGTGTGTGAAGTCAAAACGCAGTCCCTGTGCCGTCACCTGCGAACCGGACTGTTCGACGTGATCGCCCAGTGTTTCCTGCAGCGCTTTCTGCAGCAGGTGCGTCGCTGTATGGTTGCGGGCGCTGTTGTTGCGGTGGATCTTGTCCACCACGCAGCGGACTTTGTCGCCGGTGTTCAGGCTGCCTTCTTCCGCAACGACCGTATGGACGTAGGTCTTCTGATTTTTCTCGACATCCTTAACGCGCAGTTTGCCGCTCTCCGTATAGAGATATCCGGTGTCGCATTCCTGGCCGCCGCCGGTCGCGTAGAATGGTGTGCGGTCAAGGATCACGCGGCCTTCTTCGCCCTCGCCGATGAAATCGAGTTCTCCGCTGTCGCGGAAGATCGTAAGGACGTTCGCCTCATCTTCGATGCGGGCATAGCCGGTGAAGAGCGTTTCTCCGGTGAAGATATGCGACATATCTTCTTTATCCCAGGCGACGTCTTCCTTGTGGAAGTCCGCACGTCCCATTTCCTTCTGACGGGCCATCGCGGCTTCAAACCCTTCTCTGTCGACGGTGAAGCCCTTCTCCTCCATGACTTCCTCGGTGATATCGATCGGGAAACCATAGGTGTCGTGGAGCTTGAACGCGAGTTCTCCGGGGAGGACCGATTCGCCCTTCGCTTTCAAATCTGCCGCATAGTCTTCCATCATCTGTTCGCCCTGATCGAGGGTACGCATAAAGCGCTCTTCCTCGCCGGCTACGATCTTCTTGATGAAGGTACGCTGCGTCTCCAGTTCCGGATACGCTTCGCTGCAGGTGTCGACGACGACATCCACAAGGTCCTTCAGGAACGCGTCCTTCATGCCGATCTTGCGGCCGTGGCGCGCAGCCCTGCGGATGAGTCTTCTGAGGACATACCCTCTGCCCTCATTGCCGGGCATGATCTTATCGCCGATCATGAAAGTGGCGGAGCGGACATGGTCCGTGATGATGCGCAGGGATACGTCGACCTGCTGATCACCGCTCTCATAGCTGACGCCCGCCATCTCTTCCGCGGTGTGCAGGACCTTCGCGATGGTATCGACATCAAAGATGGAATCCACATCCTGCATAATGCAGGCAAGACGTTCAAGACCCATACCGGTGTCGATGTTCTTCTGGACCAGATCGCTGTAGTTGCCCTGCCCGTCGTTGTCGAACTGCGTGAATACGTGGTTCCAGAACTCAACGTATCTGTCGCAGTCGCAGCCCGGTTTGCAGTCGGGTTTGCCGCAGCCGTACTTTTCACCGCGGTCGAAGTAGATCTCCGAGCACGGGCCGCACGGACCGCTGCCGATCTCCCAGAAGTTGTCGTCTTTGCCAAGACGGACGATGCGTTCTTCCGGCATGCCGATCTCGTTCTTCCAGATGTCGTACGCTTCGTCATCATCCAGATAGACCGTCGCCCAGAGCTTATCGACAGGCATTTTCATCACTTCGGTCATGAATTCCCAGCCCCAGGTGAGCGATTCTTTCTTGAAATAATCGCCAAAGGAAAAACTCCCCAGCATCTCAAAGAATGTGCCGTGACGGGATGTGAACCCGACGTTCTCGATGTCCAGTGTGCGGACGCACTTCTGGCAGGTCGTCACACGCTTCGACGGCGGCTCCTTGATGCCTGCAAAATACGCCTTCATCGGCGCCATCCCCGAGTTGATGATCAAAAGGCTCTTATCATCCTTCGGGATCAGCGGAAAGCTGTTGAGTCTGTAATGCTGCTTGCTCTGGTAGAACTCCAGAAACTTGCTTCGAATGGTATTTAAACCGAGTTTTTCCATGGTGTTGGTTCCTTCCTGTGTACGCAAATATACGGCTATAATTATACCACTGCCGTTGACTCGTGTCTATTGAAAAATGCCCATTTACGGGAATCGCTCCGCCTCCCCGCCCTGCTGTCAGCCGGCATCCGGACGCCGCATGAAGATCGTCTTCCTGCCGATCTGTTCCTCCTTCGAAGTCACATGGATGAGCAGTTCTTCGAGCGATGCAAGCATGGCGACCGCGCAGACGCTCCAGCAATACGGGACCGCAGCAGGTGTGCGGATCATATATGCCACACCGAAGACCAGCACGCCCGTCGCTTTGTTCAGGTAGGTGTGCAGCGATGCAAAGCGGTGATGCTTCCTTGCAAATGTCACATACGCGCATCCCCTGACGAACAGGATCGCGGCGACGGCCAGCCAGATCACTTTCGGCAGCGTCACCCACATCACCGGGAAGATGCGGATCAGGATCACCGTATAAAACAGAAGATCCGCGATGCTGTCAAGTTTGGCGCCGAGTTCGCTTGCCGTTCCGTATTTCCTGGCGATCGCCCCGTCCAGTGCATCTGTTACACCGGTCAGTGTATAGACGATCATGAACAGCAAGGACAGCGGCTTCATGAAGAGGAGCCACACCGTGCCCGCCATTCGAAAGACCGATATGATATTCGGCAGATTCTTATTCGCTAACACGGTCCACCCCTTCTTCGATCGTTTCCGGCAGAAAACTCACCGCGATGAATATCTGACCAAGTTTCATATCGCATGCATGCTCGTTCGGATTCTCATACTTGTCGATGAGATCCTGATAGCATGCTGTTTTCATGACTGTGATCCTGACCTTGTTCATAATGATCCCGTTTTCGATAGTTCCTTGCGATACGGCGGAAGCCCCGTATTACGCATCCAATTATACATAATCTGACAATGTAAAGGAATACCCTCACGTCACAACCGGTCATATGATGGCAAAAGCCCCTCCTCTTTGCACAGCCGGGAAAGCCGCGCCGCTGTATGCGGCACCGCGGTATCACAGTCTTTCAGTATGAGTTGACTGTGGTATACTTGAGTTGTGAAATCCGGTCCTTGTGTATGAAACGCATCCGATCAGGAATGCGAACCGCGGGCAGTGCCCTTGATCCTCTATTATGGAATACCGCAAACTTGGAAAAACGAATATTGAAGTCTCCCGGCTCGGCTTCGGCACGCTGACGATGGGGTTTTCACAGAGAAATCTGTCGTATGAGGAAGGCGCTGCGCTGATCGAGTACGCAGTTCGCCGCGGTGTGAACTTCCTCGACACCGCCGAGTACTATGAGACCTATCCCTATATCCGTCCCGCCCTCGACAGGCTTAAAGAAGATGGTTTCGCCCTGCCCGTGATCAGCAGCAAATCGCTTTGCCCGGACTACGGCGGCATGCGCCGCGCCGTTGAGGAATCGCTCCATGCGCTGGACATTCCGCAGATCGATATCTTCCTGCTCCACGAGGTCATGGGCATGGATGATTTTGAAGCGCGAAGCGGTGCCTGGCAGGCACTGAAAGACTGTAAAAAGGAAGGCCTCATCCGCGCAATGGGTGTCAGCACGCACCACATCGATGTTGCGGAAGGCATGGCGCGCGAAGAAGCCTGCGATATCGTCTTCCCCCTCATCAATGTGAACAGCCTGGGCATCCGTCATTTCGGAGAAGCCGGGACCAAAGAAGACATGGAAGCGGCGATTCTTGCGTGCGCGGAAAGAGGCGCCGGTGTCTTTACCATGAAAGCGTTCGGCGGCGGCAACCTCACAAAAGATTATGTGAAGTGTCTCGATTATGCATCGCAGATCCCCGGCAATGCCGCCGTCATGATCGGTCTGTCGTCAAAAGACGAGATCGACAAAGCCATCGCGTACTTCGAAGGCACCCTCCCGGAGGATTATGAACCGGACACTTCAAAGAAAATCATGATCGTCGAAAAGAGCGACTGCATCGGCTGCGGCCGCTGCATCAGACGCTGCAGCAGCAAAGCCATCCGCTGGGGCGCGGACGGACTCGCCGAGATCGATCAGAGCAAATGTCTGAAATGCGGATACTGCGGGCCGGTCTGTCCGATGCGCGCGATCATTCTGCTGTAGATCGGTCACGAACGAAAACGCATTTCGCGATCAAGAAATGCCGAACAGGAATCAACAGCGAAAGGACGGCACTTTATGCCGCCCTTTCTTTTGTATGACACGAGAGTAAGGAGTATGTGTCCGGTATTTCCTCAGTGGTCATCTTCCGTCTGGTTGGGATCGAACCCTTCCAGACCTTGATACGTTTTGCCGTTCTTCTGCGCGTAGTCGTAGATCGCCATCTTGATAGCAGTATCCGCCAGCACCGAACAGTGGATCTTGATCGCAGGCAGACCGCCGAGTGCTTCGATGATTTCCTCGTTCGTCAGCTTGAGCGCTTCTTCGACCGTCATACCGATGATCATGTCCGTCGCGATCGATGAACTCGCGATGGCACTGCCGCAGCCGAATGTTTTGAATTTGCAGTCTGTGATGATGTCGTTCTCATCCACGCTTATCGTCATCTTCATCATGTCGCCGCAGACCGGGCTGCCGTAGATCCCCTCGCCGTCCGCATTTTCGATCTCGCCGACGTTGTGCGGATTCATGAAGTGCTCGATGACCGTATCGTTGTACATTTTCATTGTATTACCATCCTTTCTCTTCACTGACTGCTGAGATCTCCCGAAGCCTTCCGACGACCTCCTTCAGTTTGTCAACGGTGTAATCCAGGTCTTCTTTGGTCGTCATATCGCCGACCGTGAACCGGATCGTGCCGTGAATGATTTCCGGCGGGATGCCCATCGCGGACAGCACGTGGCTCGGTGTGAGAGAGGCCGAACTGCAGGCCGACCCCGTCGAAACACAGATGCCGTAGTAGTTGAGCAGCAGCAGGATCGATTCCCCCTCGATGTATTCAAAGGTGATGTTTGCGTTCCCCGGATGCCTGTGTTCCCGGCTCCCGTTGAGGTATGTGTGCGGGATCTCGCTGAGCACGCGGTCCACGAAGTAATCGCGCAGACTGCTGCTGTGCGCCACGTGATCCTCAAAATGCTCTTTGGCCAGTTCGGCAGCTTTGCCGAATCCGACGATCCCGGGCACATTCTCCGTTCCTGCGCGGTGTTTGCTTTCCTGCGCGCCGCCGTGCAGATAATTGCTGATCCGGGTGCCCTTTCTGATATAAAGTGCGCCGACCCCCTTCGGCCCGTAGATCTTGTGCGCGGACATCGACATCAGATCGACGCCCAGTTCCTGTACATCGCAGTTCACGTTGCCGAGCGCCTGCACCGCGTCCGTATGGAACGTGATGCCGTGCGCATGGGCGATCTCCGCCAGTTCTTTGATGTTCTGGACCGTACCGACCTCGTTGTTGACATACATGATGGAGATCAGAACAGTATCCGGCCGGATCGCCGCTTCCAGCACATCCGGTGTGATGAACCCTTTCTCGTCGACCGGCAGATACGTCACATCCAGCCCGTGTTTTCTCTGGTAATCGCCGGTGTGCAGGATCGCGTGGTGCTCGATCGAGGTCGTAATGATATGTCCACCCTTCTTTCGCTGTGCATCCGCGACACCGAACAACACCCAGTTGTCGCTCTCGCTGCCGCAGGATGTAAAAAATAATTCTGCCGGATCACAGTTGATCAGCGACGCCACCTGCCCGCGCGCCTTTGCGATCGCATCCTTCGACGGATACGACAGATCGTACAGGCTCGATGGATTGCCAAAGAATTCGGTGAAGTACGGGATCATCTCCTCCAGCACTTCCGGCTTCACAGGCGTCGTTGCAGAATAATCAAGATAGATCTGTTTCATTCTTTCCTTTCTCCTCGCCTTTATTCCCTATATCTTTATAGGTTAATAGAATAATATACCATTTTAGTAGGATTTACAAGCAAAAAGAAAAAAGTCGCACAAATCTGTGCGGCTTTATTCTTCCTCCACGATCTCAATGGACTCCAGATGCACTCTGAGACTGCCTTTGATCGCGTCGATATACGCGCGGCGGAGCACTGCCCTCTCGGCAAGTTCCTCCTCGGTCAGTTCCCGCTGTTTGGCAAGTGCAGCCAGTTCATTGATGCGGTCGATATGCTCTTTTTCGATCATGACAAGACCTGCCTCCTTTGCCAGTTGATTATACTTGCGGAGACAGGTCCAGTCAATATTTTGATAGGAGGGTCTGTTTGATTGCCCGCGCGCCGGGCCCCCGGGCTGTCCGGCTTTCGCCTACTCTTTCCCGTTTGCGGCAGTCCGTCTGGCAAATCCTGCCGTTGCCAGCACCACAGCCGCCCCGAGCAGACACCACCAGGCTGCGCTGCCCGCCGGATCACCGGTACGCGGCACAGAATGGTTTTTCTGCGGCACCGGCGTTGCCGGTTTCTCCGGCAGCAGGACGGTCTGTTCTTTACAGGAAGCATCCTCATGCGATGCGATCAGCTCCCCTTCCAGTGTGCACTGTTCAAAGACGACCCTGAATCCGCTGCCCGCACCGGTCACATCGATCGGCACATCGACTGTGCCGCTGTCCGTCTCCGGCGTGAATACCAGGCCGCCTTCCACGTCTTTGATTTCTTCTCCGCTGTCCGGATCCACAAGGTGCGCTGTCATGGTGTACGTCTCTCCTGCCTGCAGTCCGCTGTACGTCACGTGGTCGATGACCAGCCCGTCCTCTTTCCTTGCTGCTTGCGTCGCAATAGACGGGAACCGCACGGTCTGTCCTTCATCGTCAATATCTTTATGCTCTGCTACAGATACATCATCCCGGTACAGCGTTTCATAGACGACCGTCGTATGCCCCGTCAGTTCAGCTGCATCGACCTCAAATGTCATCCGGAACGCACCATCTTTGTACAGAGCCGTATACTCTTTGGAAACTGTAACCGGTTCCCCGTCTGCCAGGACCGGTTCACCTGTCTCACGATCCATCAGAACACCCTCCATGCGGTACTTTTCACCGGGCTGCGCGCCTTCATACCGCACGGTGTCCGTGATCGTCACAAGGCCTGTCTGCGGCGCGTAATGCGACGCTGTCTCCTTGCAGACAGCCGTCGTTCCGATGATCGTGATATCTTTGTAGTCCGTCACCGTGCCGCGGTCGATGGCTACCTTGTCCCGGTCGATCCTGACCCGGAAAACAGCCGGCCTGTATCCCTTGTTCACACTGCAGGGGAGCTCCTCGACCAGATAAGTATCATACGGGAGCGCTTTCTTCGCATCTTCCGGCGCCCCGTCTTCCTCGCTGCCTTCCCCGTATCCGTAAAACCAGATACCCGCGTTCGGATCAAGAGCTGTCTCATCCGGGATCCCATCCGCAGAGACAGCACCGTCATTCGCATTGCAGTTCCTTGTATGAGAAGCGCTTTCGGTATCCGCGATACCGTTCGCGTCCGTGACCAGGATATGCTGCTCGCCGGTCGTCTCGGATGTGACCCTGAACGGGACCATCGCAACTGCTTCCGCACTGCCTTCCTTCAGTTTGTTAAAGCGGAATCCGCCGCGCATGACCTGTTCCGGAACGAACGGCATCTGACCGATCTGATCAGCCGGGATCACCGGGTCCGCCAGTCCGCTGACCGGAGAGATCCTGATCTGCCTGCTCTCCTCATCCGGCAGGTATCCTGCCGGGGCTGTCACTTCCCGGAGGACCAGCAGACCACAGGGCAGCACGGCTGTGCCATGCGCATCATAGAATAACGCGTCCCCATCCGTCTTATAATGGTCCGCATACGCAATGCGGCCGTCCCCGTCCGTTCGGAACTTCCAGGTGCGGCACTTTGCACCGGCCTTTGCGGCGGCTTCCGCGCTGTCATACTGCCCCGCGTACCAGCGCACCTCGAAGACAGCGCCTTCCAGCGAAGCACTTCCTTTGGGAACAGCTTTGCCGGATTCTTTATCCGTTTTGAACAGAAGCCATTCCAGGGCGGCGCGCTGCGGGATCTCTTCCGAAACGATCTCCGTCGTTTCGTCTGCCTCTATGACAGCCTGATGCACGGTCTTGTCCGGCACATAGCCACGGGACGCCTTGTCCTCACGCACATAGTACGTTCCTTCTTCCAGCGTCAATTCGTCCGTTTTACCGGATTTATCCGTGGTGAACGAAGCGGCTTTGGAGGTGCAGCCGGCATCCAGATAAACACCGTATTCCGCCCCTGCCAGCGTGTAGGCGGGGTTATCCTCCGTCAGCGCGGTTTCCGTACCGCGTTTGGTCAGCCTAAGCGTTCCGGTCACACTCAGCGGCGCACAGTATCCGGTCAGGTTCTGCAGATCGCTGCCCGATACATACACCGCGATCTGGAACGTCTTCGGTGGATCGGGCATCGTTTTGATCCTCTCGATCATAGCGTTTTCAAGACGCAGATAGGTCCCTCCCGCCCCCGTCGCACCGCTCGAGCCGACCGGTGACAGATCGGAGACCACCATGTGGGAAAGCGCGTATGCCTGCGCTCTTGCAGACGACCAGGCATCCGGATGCGCAGGATCGTAGTGATAAACACTGTCCCACACATCCGCGACGAGCGGGTATCCCGGACCGCCTTCCAGATAATACAGCGCTTTCCACAGCGCGCGGTAATGATCCGGCACGTTCCTGTAGTTGTAGATCGTCGCTGTATGGGTACCTTCCCGCGGCGGATACAGTTCCGGGTTCATACAGTACGCGCGTTCCGTCTCTCCGGTGTCCTGGTACCGGAACCGCATCAGTCTGGTGAACCAGTCCCCGTAATAGATCATGTCATCCGATACATCCAGCTCAAACCGGGCGGTCTCCGGCGTATCCGCAAACACCTGATGTCCGGCACGCAGTACCCCTGAAAACGGCATTGCCAGCTGCCCGATCAGAAGGGCTGCCAGCAGCCACAGAAAGCATCTTAGCCGCGCCTGCCTGCGTCTCTCATTCTTCATTCGTTATTCTCCTTTCTCATTCCCATTCCGGTCATTCTTTCTCTTTCTTATTCATTTCGTATACCAGAAGTCACACCGTGATCTGATCCTTCAATCCTTCGAACGTCTTTTCCCCGATCCCGTCCACATTTTTGATATCTTCGATCGTCTCGAACGCGCCGTAGACCGTTCGATACTCGATGATCTTCGCGGCAGTCACCGGCCCCACGCCTTTCAGTGATTCCAGTTCCTCAGTGGTCGCCGTATTGATGTTGACCAGCATCGCACCATCTTCGCCCGTGCCGTCTGCAGCAGGCACGGGCGGCACCACCGTCACATCTTCTCCAACCGCGGGAATATATAGTTTTTCCCCGTCATGAAGGACAGCAGCACGATTGATCTGGCTGACATCAGCGTCCTCTGCAAGTCCGCCCGCCGCCGCGATCGCGTCTTCCACTCTGGCGCCTTCCTTAAGATGGACGACAGAAGGTGAAAGAACAGCCCCTGCGACATCGACAACGACGATCGCTGCGGATTCTTCAAGCCGTTCAGTCTCTCCGGTCTCTTCTTCCGCCGCGTTCACAGCAGGCTGTTCCGTCAGTTCGACCGGCTCTTTGCTGCCGGTATGGAACGCAAAAACGATGACGGCAGCCAAGACGATCAGACCTATGACTGCTCCCTTGATGATCTTTTCCCTGTGGACCGCGAAGAACTCGCTTTTGAGTAATTCCTGCATCATAAAAGCCTCCGTTCTGTAGATTTGTCAAAATCTTACAGCTACGGAGGCTATCTGTCAATATTTGTAATTCTGTTGTGCGCGGGGTTATTCGAGGCCGTCCAGCGTCATAGAAACCCTTGTGATTTCAACATTTTCAGGCGGTATCTCAACACCGGCGTACCGTCCGATCGCCTGGATCAGCAGATCCGGAGAGAGATTGGAATCGCTTCCTGCGTCTAAAACAGTAGACATAATCAAAATATTGTCTTGTACTGCCCACTCGATTTCCCGGATCTTGCCTCTGATGTCGACTTCCTGCGGTTCCTTCTTTTTCTTCATCCGTTTGAGCACGAGGATCTTCTCCTGCCTCAGAAAACCACGCATATCGAAATGGTCCGCACTGCAGCCCATCTCTTCCCTGTCCCAGCGGACGAAGATCCTGTATGAAGCCGCTGTGCACATTGCGGCCAGACTCTTCCCGCTGTCCGGAAGACATCTGACGTCGAGCACGTCGATCCCTTCCGGCATGACGCCGCAAAGACGGGATTTGATCTCTTCCGCGGGCAGTTCGTCCTTTGTCTGGAATTCCAGATACTCGCTCTGGCTGCTGTACCCGAGCGACAGCGGCTGCGCGAAACTCATCTTCGGGTGCGGATTGAACCCGTTGGAAAACGCCAGCTCGATCTGCGCCCGCGCAAACGCGCGCTTGAAGAAACGCTGCATGTCGAGATGGGAAGTATAAACGGCATAGCCGGATTTTGAAAAGATCAGATAGTATCTAGCCATGGATGCCCTCCAGCGGACAGTCCGTCCATGTATTCACACCGCAGCCGTTGCAGCGGATCCGGCAGTCATCGGTCGTGACCGCCTGCTTTGCTTTTTCCATCTCCCGCATCAGGAACGCCTTGCTGACGCCGCAGTCCACGATGTCCCAGGGCAGCAGTTCATCGTACGAACGCTGTCTCGTCCGGTAGAACGCCGTACCGTACCCGTACTTTTCGCGGAATGCATCCTCCGCTTTCTGCCAGCCCTCCGCATTATACTGCTCCGACCAACTGTCGAACTTACAGCCGTTCTTCCACGCTTCCTCGAGGAAGTATCCCGTCCGTCTGTCCCCGCGCGCAAAAACACCTTCCAGCCGGCTGACGGGATCATCATGATAATGGAAGGAAACGCCCTTGATCTTCATTTTTGCGGACAGATAGTCGTGTTTCTCCGTGAAATCAGCATCCTGCGGCGCCCACTGGAACGGCGTGTGCGCTTTGGGAACGAAATTGCTGACGCTCACGGTCACGTTGAAGCGGTTGCCTTTATCTACATGCATCTCGCGGTTGAGCTGCATCACCCTGCGGGCGATGTCCGCGATGCCGTCAAGGTCTTCCAGTGTTTCACCGGGAAGCCCCATCATGAAGTAGAACTTGATATGCTTCCAGCCGAGTTCGATCGCCTGCCGGACGCTGCTGAAAATATTCTCTTCGGTGATGTTCTTGTTGATGACGTTACGCAGACGCTGCGTACCCGCCTCCGGTGCGAACGTCAGACCGGATTTCCGGTACTTTTGGATCTCATTCAGGACCTTGAAACTGAAACTGTCGAGTCTGAGACTGGGCAGCGAAAGACCGACGTGCCGTTCGGTGCACAGATCGATCAGATCCGTCGCCATATCTTCGAAATGCGAGTAGTCGGACGTGGACAGCGACAGCAGTGTCATTTCATCCTGCCCGGTATTCTTCGTGATCTGATCTGCGATCCCGAAGATCTTCTCCGGTGACCGTTCGCGCACCGGCCTGTAGATCATCCCCGCCTGGCAGAAACGGCAGCCCCTCGTGCAGCCGCGGAACAGCTCCACGACCGCCCTGTCCTGTACGATCTCGATCATCGGAACAAGCGGTCTTACGGGATACTCTGCCAGATCCAGTTCCTTGACCAGCGCCTTGCGGACGCGGTCCGGTGCCCCGGCATACAGTTTGCGGACCTCTTTCAGCGTGCCGTCTTCGTGATAGACCGGCTGGTAGAACCGCGGTACATAAACGCCTTCGATCGCGGCAGCTGCCTTTAGAAACGCCTCTTTGGACCTCCCTTGCGCCTTATACTCGCCGTACAGCCGCAGGAACGCCGGGAGGTTCTCTTCCCCGTCCCCGATGAGAAAAGCGTCCACAAAGCAAGCCAGAGGCTCAGGATCGTATGCGCAGGGGCCGCCTGCAATGATCAGCGGGAAAGTCTCGTCCCTGTCTTCCGCATGGAGCGGAATGCCTGCCAGATCCAGCATGTTGAGCATATTCGTGAAGGACATCTCGTACTGCAGCGTAAAGCCAAGCACATCGAACTCCCTGACAGGAGTTTTGCTCTCCAGAGCAAAAAGCGGAACATTCTCCGCACGCATCAGCGATTCCATGTCGACCGCAGGCGCAAAGACGCGTTCGCACAGAAGATCGTCCTCGTGGTTGATGATATTGTAAAGGATCTGCATCCCCATGTAGGACATGCCGATCTCGTAAAGATCCGGAAAAGCGAACGCAAACGTCGTCCCCACGGACGCATGGTCCTTGCGGATCTCATTGAACTCCCCGCCGATGTACCGGCCGGGCTTTTCGACTTTTTTGAGCAGGGACTCGATATGGATCGCTCCCATTTAGTGCCACCCCTCTTCGCTGATCGGATGCTGCGCCATCAGTTCGTCGACAGACATGCCTAGACGTTCACGCAGTTCCTGCATCGTGACAGCGACCTTTCTTTTATTGGCCAGAATGGTGCGGCGCGCTTCCTCGTTGCCCTTGAACTTATCGAGGATATAATCCATCCGCTCCTCCAGCCCCACGTATTCATCGAATTTGCAAAGGCGGTCCCCCAGGCAGACGAGATCGGTCTCATCGAACGCATCGACCGCGTGGAAAGCGGGATACGTCATATGTACGCTGATGATCGATGCCACTTCCGGATACCCGAGACGCGCAAGAAGAGACGCACCGGCCTTCTGATGATCCTGTTCGACGCGCGCGACATCGTGCAGAAGCCCTGCCGCCTGCACCAGATCGAGGTCCAGATGATACCCTCTCACATTGAGTGCGCGGCCAATGACCAGTGCGCAGTGCGCGACTGCCTCGCAATGCCGGATCACATGCTCAGGCGTTCCGTAGTCCGCCAGGATCTTCCTGCATTCATCGAGGTCCGGCACATTCACTCTATTCCCGTTATCTGTCTTCGCTGCGGTCATGGATGACCTTTCCTTTCAACGCCTGCCGTCTGCTAAAACTCGTCCACATACTCGAATTCAAAATCATCGATCCGGATGGTGTCGCCCTCCTCGAGCCCCATTTCCCTGAGTTCAGCGATGATGCCGCTTTTTTCGATGTACTTATAGAGATACCGCAGCGACCCCATATCGTAGAAGTTGGTCGAGCGGAAAATTTTCATCAGTTGTTTGCCGGAGAGCACAAACGCTCCGTCTTCATCCTGATCAATGTGGATCGTCCGGTAGTCCGGATCGTTGTCTTCCAGTTCAAAGTCGAACATTTCGACCTCTTCGTCCGGTTCTTCTTCCGCGCGTGCCAGCGCTTCGAGCGCCGCTTTCAGAAGTTCTTCCGTACCGTAGTTGATCGGTGCGGAGACCGGGAAAACGCGGTAGCCTTTGCTTTCGACGTAATCCGTGAACCGGTCGAGCGTTTCGTCATCATCATTGGGCAAAAGATCGATCTTGTTCGCCGCCACCAGCATCGGCTTTTTCAGGAGCGATGCCGAATACGCCTCAAGCTCCGCGTTGATCTTGTCGAAATCTTCGATCGGATCGCGCCCTTCGCTACCGGAAACGTCTACGACGTGGATCAGCACCTTGGTACGCTCGATGTGCTTCAGGAACCGGAACCCCATCCCGGCACCCTCACTGGCGCCTTCAATGATACCGGCGATGTCTGCCATGACGAACCCGTCGTCACCGACACGTACGACACCGAGGTTGGGGTCGATCGTCGTAAAGTGATAATTGGCGATCTTCGGCTTGGCTTTCGAAGATACGGAAAGAAGCGTGGACTTCCCGACGTTGGGGAATCCCACCAGTCCGACGTCCGCGATCAGTTTGAGTTCGAGGATGACGGTCCGTTCTTTAGCTTCACCGCCGGCTTCCGCGAAATTGGGCGCCTGGCGCACGGAACTCTTGAAATGGACATTTCCCTTACCGCCCTTGCCGCCTTTTGCCGCCACAAAAGAATCTCCGTCATGCAGGAGGTCCTTCATAAGGTGGCCGGTCTCCTGATCGAACACCTGGGTACCTTCCGGAACACGGATGACAAGATCCTGTCCGGCTTTGCCGTACTTTTTCTTGTGCATGCCGTTCTGCCCGTTCTCTGCTTCGTATTTGGTCCTGTACCGGAAATCCATCAATGTCCTGAGGCTGTGATCGGCCACAAAGACGATATCGCCGCCCTTGCCGCCGTCCCCGCCGTCGGGACCGCCTTCCGGTACGAAGGGTTCTCTTCTGAAGGTCACCGCACCATTGCCGCCCCTGCCGGAACGGATGGTGATGACCGCTCTGTCGACAAACATGTCTGCTCCTTTTTAAACATAAAAGAGCCCCTTTTAGAAAAGGGGCTCCGCATCAGTCTTTCTTAGTTCTCCTGGGCGTAAACGCTGACCTGCTTACGCTTCTTGTCTTTTCTCTCGAACTTGACCGCGCCGTCGATCTTGGCGAACAGAGTGTCGTCGCCGCCGATGCCGACGTTGTTGCCCGGATGGATCTTCGTGCCGCGCTGACGCATGATGATGCTGCCTGCGCTGACATACTGGCCATTGCCGACTTTGACGCCAAGACGTTTCGACTCAGAGTCGCGGCCGTTCTTGGAGCTCGATACACCTTTCTTACTGGACATGTCTTTTCCTCCGATCTATTTCGTGATTACAGGTTTTCGTTGATGGTGTCGATGATGGCCTGCTTGGTCGCCTTGGCATCGACTTTGATATCATGGGCTTCCGCGAAAGCAATGAGCTCGTCCTTCTTCATGGACATGCTGACGGCTTCCTTAGCTTCCTCAGCAGCAGCCTCTACGGGCGCTTCTTTGGGAGCAGCTGCCTTCTTTTCAGGCTGCTTGTCAGCGCCGATCCCGGTGATCTCTACCTTTGTGAACGGCTGTCTGTGACCCTGCTTCTTTCTGTAGTCTTTCTTTGCCTTGTACTTGTAGATGATGACCTTCTTGCCTTTGCCATTCTCTACGACTTCGCCGTAAACGTTCTCGCCGACATAGGGAGTGCCGATCTTAGCATCAGCGCCTTCGCCCATGACGAGGACCTTATCAAAGGTGACCTTTTCGCCGACTTCCGCGTTCAGCTTTTCGATGGTGATGACGTCACCTTCCTGGACACGGTACTGCTTACCGCCTGTTTCAATAATTGCGTACATGTTGCTTTTTCCTCCTCTTACCTGTCTCGCCATCGAGGGTGATGCGAACCTTTCGCATCTTAAATGACCCGTTCTGTGCGGCAACCATGATAATTTAACACGAAATCCGCGCTCTGTCAACAGCAAAGTGCGGATTTTTCGTTGTTATTTCAATGCTTTTCAGGAATCGCTGCGGCGCATCAGCATCCTGAGACCGAAGAAAACGATCAGCAGGCCAACGAGCAGGTTGAGTCCCGCAGCTGCGCGGTCCGGGAGGAATGTGCTGAGCACGGTCCCGAGAGCAGCAACGCATGTCATGAAGAGGACCGTCGCGGAAACAGCACCGCATGAGAAAGACGCCAGATCCCCTTTCTTCAGACCTTCGTCCGCGATCTTCGCGGTCAGGACGCTTCCCCAGAACACAATTGTCAGCGGGTTGGACAGCGTCATGATCAGTCCCTGTATGAAGATGCTGGATGAATCCGTCTGGATTCGAAGCACGGGAAGGATGTCGATTCCGAAGACGGACAGCGCAATGCCGGCACCAAAGCCGATCAGCACCAGTCCGCCGATCAGCCGGAGCGCCTTTTTCCGGTTCTCATTCTCCAGCAGACGGCTGACCCCCAACGCTGCCAGCGCGATGTAAAACGCGTCGACGAGTGTGACTGCCAGAACGAATGCCATAGCATGCCGGAAACCGGCATTCTGGGCAGTCGAGAACACCATCAGGCACATCGGCCCGATGGCGATTTGCAGCAGCATGCCAAACTTCAGTCCGTCCAGATAGGTTTTCATGTTCGTTTGTCAGCGCCTCATTGCTTCTCTACCGTCAGCCAACCACGTTCTGCGGTTCGCCGTTTACGAATGCGCGGATATTCGCAGCCAGGATGTCAACAAGCCGCTGGCGGGTCTCAAGTCCCTTCCATCCCATGTGCGGTGTGAGGATCACATTCGGCATATCGTAGAGCGGACTGTCGTCCGCGGGCGGTTCCGTCTCCTGCACGTCGAGTCCCGCACCTGCGATGACGCCGTTTTCAAGCGCTTCAATCAGCGCCGGTTCGTCGATGAGTGCACCGCGGGCCGTGTTGATCAGGAACGCCGAGTCTTTCATCATGGCGAGCTGTTCTTTACCGATCAGATGCCGGGTCGCATCGTTCAGCGGGCAGTGCAGGGTCACATAATCGCTCTTTGCGAGCAGTTCTTCCAAAGAGACATAGGTCAGTCCGTCGTCTTTCGGTGTCCTGGTATAAATCAGTACGTTCATCCTGAGCGCCTGCGCGACCTTGATGACTTCCCTGCCGATATGGCCAGCGCCGACAACGCCCAGCGTCTTACCGTTCACCTCTACGTGATCCACCATCAGATGCTCGCTGAAATTGCTGCGGTCACCGGCCTCCAGCATGCGCATCTGCATCTGCATGGAGGAACTCAGATTGAGGATCATCATGACCGCTGTATGCGCGACACGCTCCGAACTGTACGCCGGGATGTTGCACACAGTGATGCCTTTTTCCTTCGCGGCAGCCAGATCCAGATTGTTGTAGCCTGTTCCCGCTTCATTGATCAGTTTCACGCTGTCCGGGAACTGTCTGATCGTATCACCGGAGAGCGGCATTTCCTTGGTCACGACGATGTCTGCCCCCTGGATGCGCTGCAGGACCTGCGATTCCGCAGTATCGTCAAACTCCTGCACTTCATCGGACAGCACCGAAAAGTCGAGTTTTCCATCAAAGTTCATCTTTGCTGCATTAAGGACCACTGTCCTGGCGTTCACGCCGCCTTCATAGATTTCACTCATCTCTTTGCCTCCTGTATTTACCTTCTCAGTATAACACCCCCGCGGCTGCGAGGGTGCTGCATTTCGTTATATGCGAGGAATCGCTACTCGTCAAAACCTTCTTTCATAGCTGTATCGTATACCGCCAGCGCCCCTTCACTCGGTTTGCCGGATGCTTTGGAGACGAGCACAGCAATGATCAGACTGCAGATAAAGCCCGGTACGATCTCGTATACGCCCGTGACCGGGGTCAGTTTGAACAGCCATACGAGGTCGATCACAAAGCCGGATACGACACCGGCGACCGCCCCTTTATAGTTGAAATCTCTCCAGAACAACGACAGCAGGATCGTCGGTCCGAACGCCGCGCCGAACGCGCCCCACGCATTCTCGACCATGTTCATGATCGCCTGCGCGCCGGATCCCTGCGAGGAAGCAAGCATATAGGCGATGACTGCGACCACAATGACGACCAGACGGCCGATCAGCAGCGTTTCCCGGTCGGAAGCGTCCTTGCGGAAAATCGGCTTATAGAGGTCGGATGTGAAAGAGCTGGACGCAACGAGCAGCTGCGAATCCGCCGTGGAGATCGACGCTGCGACGATCGCTGCCAGCAGCAGTCCGCAGGCCGCCGCCGGGAAGAACATCCTTGCAAGATACATGAAGACCGTCTTCTGCGCACCGACTGTCAGCAGTTCTTCCGCCACGAGCATGCGGCCGAAGTACGCGACCAGAACAGCCGAACCGAGCGAGATCACGACCCAGACGATCGCCACGACCGAAGATTTTTTGATCATGGAAGGCTTCTCAATGGACATGAAGCGTACCAGAATATGCGGCATACCAAAGTAGCCGAGTCCCCATCCGAGTCCGGACACGACGTCCTGCCAGCTCGCGGAGAAGAGTCCTGCGCCGAAGTCGCACGCGACGACTTCGCCGGACGCATCGGTGTATTCATAGACTGCGCTGAGCGCTGCTGTGTCGAGCGCCTGGTGCGTCGCGAGGATCACGATCGGCACTGCCATAAGCGCACCCATCATAAGAAGTCCCTGGAAAAAGTCCGTCCAGCAGACCGCCTTGAAGCCGCCGAGGAAGGTATAGCCGATGATGATCAGCGCAAAGATGATCATCGCTGTCTGCGATTCCACATTGGGGAACAGCATCTCAAAGACCGATGTGCCGGCGACGAACGCCGAGGCGACATAGATCGTGTAGCAGAACAGGAAGATGATCGCGCAGATGACCTGCAGTGTTTTCGAACTCGTCGCAAAGCGGTTGGCCAGATACTGCGGCAGTGTGATCGCATCATCCGCCGCCTTCGAGAATGTTCTGAGGCGTTTGGCGCAGAGGATCCAGTTGGCCGCCGTGCCGATCGCCAGACCGATGCCGATCCACATCTGCCCGAAGCCGAACGCCAGGATCGATCCCGGCAGCCCCATCAAAAGCCAGGCGGACATATCCGACGCCTGTGCGGAGAGCGCTGTGACCCACGGGCCCATCGAACGGCCGCCGAGGAAGAAGTCTTCCTGGTCGCGGTTGGACCCGTTAAAGAAAAAGACGGAAGCTACTCCGAGCAGGATCACGAAGTAGGCTACAAAGGTGATCAGTTCCCAATTCATAATTGGTTCCTTCCCCGCCGGTACTGCATTGCACCGGCTAATCCAAAAAGCAAGTGATGAATAATCATACCATGATATGAAAAAGTTTTCTATACTATATCGTTCTAAAGTACTGAAAAATGCATCGCTTTCAGGTCATAAAAAGCGATTCCCCTTTCAAGGAATCGCTCTTCTCATTCATGACGCATCTTTACGCCTACTTTTTATCGTCGAACTTGAGTACTGCCGTGAACGCTTCCTGCGGCACTTCGACCGTACCGAACTGACGCATGCGCTTCTTGCCCTCTTTCTGCTTTTCGAGCAGTTTTTTCTTACGGGAGATATCGCCGCCGTAGCACTTCGCGATAACGTCTTTGCGGTACGCGCGGACCGTTTCTCTGGCGATGATCTTCTGTCCGATGCATGCCTGGATCGGCACCTCGAACTGGTGCATCGGGATGACCTCTTTGAGTTTCTGGCAGACAAAGCGTGCCCGCTCATACGCCTTCTGTTCGTGTACGATCATAGAGAATGCGTCGACGATCTCCCTGTTCAGCATGATGTCGAGTTTGACCAGTTTGCTCGGCTCGTAGCGGATGAACTCGTAGTCGAGCGAGCCGTACCCTCTCGTCTTGGACTTGATCGCGTCAAAGAAGTCGTAGATGACTTCGTTGAGCGGCATTTCATAATGCAGCAGCACGCGCGTCGCGGTGATGTATTCCATATGCAGCATCGTGCCGCGCCGCTGCTGGCAGATCTCCATGATATTGCCGACGTATTCCTTCGGGACCATGATGTCCGCCTTGACGATCGGCTCTTCGATATGCCGGATCTCAGTGGGCTCGGGCAGGTTGCTCGGATTCTGTACGAAGAGTTCCGTGCCGTCCGTCTTGATGACTTTGTAGATGACGCTCGGGGATGTCGTGATGACCGCCAGATCGAACTCGCGCTCCAGCCGCTCGACGATGATCTCCATATGGAGCAGGCCGAGGAAGCCGCACCGGAAGCCGTAACCCAGTGCCGTGGACGTCTCCGGCTCGAACCGGAACGCCGCGTCATTGACCTGCAGTTTTTCGAGCGCGTCCTTGACGTTCTCGTATTTCTCGCCCTCTGCCGGATAGATGCCGCAGTAGACCATGGACTGCGCCTGCTTGTAGCCGGGCAGCGGCGCGTCCGCGGGACGGCTCTGCAGCGTGATGGTATCGCCAACGCGTGCATCCTTGACTTCCTTGATGCTCGCGCAAATGTAGCCAACTTCGCCGGCTTTCAGTTCTTTACAAGGCACAGGCCCCGGGGACATCGTCCCGACTTCGGTGACCTCGTACTTCTTTTTCGTATTCATGAGCAGGATGTTGTCGCCAGTCTTCACTTCCCCGTCGAACACCCTTGTATAAATGATGACCCCTTTGTAGTTGTCATAGACCGAGTCGAAGATCAGTGCTTTCAGCGGCGCATTCTCGTCGCCTTCCGGCGCCGGGATCTTGGCGACGATCTCCTCGAGCAGATCCGGCACCCCCGTACCTTCCTTGGCGGAGACGAGCGGCGCATCGAGCGCTTCGATCCCGATAACATCCTCGATCTCCATCTTGACCTCATCCGGGCGGGCGCTCGGCAGGTCGATCTTGTTGAGGACCGGCACGATCTCCAGATCCTCGTTCATCGCCAGGTACACATTCGCAAGCGTCTGCGCCTCTACCCCCTGCGTCGCGTCCACGACAAGCACCGCCCCTTCGCAGGCGGCCAGGCTGCGCGACACTTCATACGTGAAGTCCACGTGTCCCGGGGTATCGATCAGGTTGAAGATGTACTCCTGGCCATCTTTCGCCTTGTAAGCAAGGCGCGTGGTCTGCAGCTTGATGGTGATGCCGCGTTCCCGTTCCAGTTCCATGTTGTCCAGGAACTGCTCCTTCATATCCCTTTTGGAAACGCATCCGGTCAGTTCGAGGATGCGGTCCGCCAATGTGGACTTGCCGTGATCGATGTGTGCGATGATGCTGAAATTACGGATGTTTTCTTTATAATTTGACATACTATGCGATTCTCCGATGTGCCTGCGTCATATGGGTGTATTTTACTTCATTTTCCCCTTGATTTCAACGATATCATGCTATATACTTATTCGCAGTGAGTTTGAAAGCCAATGTATAAGCAAAGTGGGGTGAAAACAAATGGCAAATATCAAATCCGCAAAGAAACGTATCAAGGTCATCGACAGAAAGACTGCACGCAACAAGAGAGTCAAGGCGCACATCAAGGCGATCCTGAAGAGCTTTGAAGCTGCAGTTGCTGAAGGCGACATCGAAACAGCCGCTGAACAGCTCAAACTGGCCGAGAAGAAACTCATGCAGGCAGCTGCTAAGGGTACCCTTAACAAGAAGGCTGCCAGCCGTAAAGTTTCCAGACTGACGAAGCGTTTCAACGAGGC
>JAILFI010000057.1 GCA_024697655.1 Clostridiales bacterium | reverse complement strand
AGCTCCGTTCCTTCCGTCCGTTCCCGAAGGAATACTTCCACAGTGTCATCGGCAAGTTCCAGGCAGTTGGTGTCATCGACAGAAGCATCAGCTTCGGTGCGGAAGGCACGATCTTCCAGGAAGTCAAAGGTGCAATGTACGGCTCCAACGCCAAACTGGGCAACTACATCGTTGGTCTGGGCGGCAGAGACGTCTCCCGCGAGCTGATCAAGGAGATGTTTGATAAGCTCTTCAAGATGGCAGCCGGCGGCGAGGAAGAAGAAGTTCAGTTCTTAGGATTGAGGTGGTCACTATGGCAATCAATTTGAAAACAGTAGACGATAAAGAGCTGCTCTACGGGACAAAGATCTGCCAGGGTTGCGGCGCCGGCATGGCGGCCAGAATGGCCCTCAAGGTCCTCGGTGAAAAGACGGTCGTAGCTTCGCCGGCTTGCTGCTTCGCGGCAACGACAAGCGTTTTTCCTGAATCGCAGATTTTCGTGAACAATGCCTTCACAGCATTCCCGGGCCTGGCTGCGACAGCATCCGGGATGGCGCACGCACTGAAGATCGCACCGGGATGGGATGATTATACGATGCTCGCATTTGCAGGCGACGGCGGTACGATCGACATCGGCATGCAGGGTCTGTCCGGCGCAGCGGAAAGAAATGACGACCTGATCTACATCTGCTACGACAACGAAGCATACATGAACACCGGCGTTCAGAGATCCGGCAGCACACCGTTCGATGCGTGGACGACCACGACCCCGACCGGTCCCTGCTCCAAGGGTGAGAAGAACAAGTTCAGAAAGAGCCTGTTCGAGATCATGAGCGCGCACCGCGTTCCGTACGTGGCGACCGCATCCGTGGCGTACCCGCAGGACTACATGGCGAAAGTCGAAAAGGCAAAGAACATCAAGGGCTGCAGAGTCATTCACGTATCGGCACCATGCCCGACAGGCTGGGGCTACGATACAGCGAAGACAGTCGAACTCGCCAGGATGGCGGTCGAGAGCGGTCTCTGGTATCTGGCCGAGAACGACGGCGGCGAGATGAAGCTGACCTACAAGCCGAAGGAACTCAAGGATCCTGCGGATTACCTCAAGATGCAGAAGAGATTCAAGCACCTGACCGATGAGGATATTCAGGAGATCAGAGAGATCCGTGACGGCGAATGGGCACGGATCAAGACCATCTTCGGTCTGTAAAACAGTTTTTCACAGGGCGCAGAAAGGACCACTCTGCCTCTGAGAAGATAAAAGTTAATGCATTACTTTTTCAACATCTTATGGAGGTTAACATGAAAAAAAAGAGTTTGCTGATTGCGATCATCGCTATCCTGGCAATGACCATGACGCTGTTCGCGGGTTGCGGCGGCGGCAGCGATGATGGCGGCGACGGAAGCGCAGCAGGCGGCGAGTCGTATACCATCAAGATGGGCGGCGTCGATGCTCCGGATGACGTTTCCACGCAGACAATGGAGAAGTTTGCTGAACTGGTCAACGAAAAGACGGGCGGTGCTGTCACCGTAGAAGTTTATCCGGCCGGCCAGCTTGGCAACTACGATGAAATGTATCAGGAGATCAAGAAGGGCAACCTCGAAGCAGGTCTGTTCACAGTCTATGGCTCCGATACAGATCCGGCGATCGAGATCCTGTACCTGCCTTATGCAGCGACCGACATGGCGAGCTGGAAAGCGCTGGTCGAATATGGCGGCGACTTCTGGAACGAGATCGAATCCATCCATGCAGATCAGGGCGTCCAGCTCCTCGGTCTGTACAACAACGGCTTCCTCGGCCTTGCTTATGCAAAACTGAAGGAAACTCCTGAAACTGGTCTTTATGACTTCTCTCAGAAGAAGGACGAGCTGATGCGTGTACCGGGCATGGAATCCATGCAGAAGTCCTGCGAAGGCATGGGCTACAGCACGACTGTCATGGCTTACACCGACGTTTACACTGCACTGCAGACCGGTACGGTTGATGGTTCCTGGGCTGGTGGTCCGACCCTGAACTACTACAACTTCAGAGACGTTATCAACTACTTCGCTGACCTGAAGGCGTCCACCGACGTTTATTGCATGGTCATGAACAAAGAACTGCTTGAAGGCATGCCGGAAGAATACCAGGAAGCCATCAAGGAAGCTGGTCTTGAAGCTTGCGATTACGGTAACGATCTCCAGGAAGAGAAGGACGTTGAACTGCTGAAGAAGATGGAAGAAGAAGGCATCACTGTCTACGTTCCGACCGACGAACAGAGGGCTGAGATGCAAGACTACTTCATCACGAATGTCTGGCCGCAGATCACAGGTCCGTTCAACCAGGATCTGGTCAAGTCCATCTCCGAAAATCTCGGCGTATAAACCGGGATACAGCAGGTGTTTCTGCAGAGTCAGCCTTCCATTCATTTGACCCTGCAGAGCGAAGAACCTGAACCCTTCATGATTGATAAACCCTGCCCTTAAGGGCGGGCCAGTGAAGTACTGGCTCCACCGTAAAGAGGGGAGTGCCATGGTGCTCCCTTCTTTCGGTTGTACGAATATCTATACAAAAGGGCTGCATCTTATTGAATCCGAGGTGGAAACAGGTATAATAATAATCGAGGGGAAATCGGCTTTTCACAGCAGGGATTTAAGAAAGAAAGAAATCTGACGCTTGCAAAAGCGCCGCAAGTTGTAGAATCCTCCCCCGTGTTTTAGTGAGAAAGGAATCGCTATGAAGATCGAAAGAGCAGACAGAATGAAAGGCGTTGAAATGTCCCGCATCCGCGCGACGCTGACCAAGTGCAACGAGATGAAGCGTGCGGGCATCGACCTGGCGATGTTCACGGTCGGCCAGCCTGATTTCGACACGCCGCAGTACATCAAGGACGCCTGCGAAGCATCCATCGAAGCAGGGCACACCGCCTATGCAGAGACACCCGGCAGCCTTGAACTGCGCACTGCGATCGCGAAAAAACTGAAAGAGCAGAATCACGTCGAGTACGATCCTGCGGAGATCTCCGTGACCACCGGCGCGGCACAGGCTGCGTTCCTCGGCATGATGACCTGGCTCAACCCCGGGGATGAGATCATTATCCCGAACCCGGCTTACAACATCTACTCCACGATCCCGCTCATCGCGGGCGCGACCGTGAAGACCTACGAACTGCTCGAAGAGAACAGATTCCAGATCGACCTCGAGCAGATGAAAAACCTGATCACCGACAAGACCAAGATGATCGTCCTGCTCAGCCCGAACAACCCGATCGGCTCTATCCTGGAGAGAGAAAACCTGGAAGGGCTGGCGGACCTCATCCGTGACAAAGAGATCGTCGTCCTCAGCGACGAAGTCTATGAACGCCTGACCTACGGCGAAGAGGCGGTATCCTTCTCGTCGCTGCCCGGCATGAAAGAACACTCCATCCTCATGGGCGGCTTCTCCAAGGCCTTCTCCATGACCGGCTGGCGTGTCGGCTACTTCGCAGCGCCGAAGGAAATGACAGAAGTCATGAACATCCTGTCCTTCTATATGACAGCCTGCGGCGTCACGTTCACACAGGAAGCTGCCAGAGTCGCGCTGGAGGAAGAGGATGGTTCGCTCGAGCACATGCGCCAGGAATTCGAGAAACGCCGCAACTACATCGTTGCCGAGATCAACAAGACCAAGCACTTCCATGCGCTGATGCCCAAGGGCGCGTTCTACGTCTTCATGAACATCAAGGGCAGCGGCATGACTTCCGGCGAGTTCTGCGATCTCATGCTGGACAAGTACAGATGCTCCTTCATCCCGGGCGATGTCTTCGGCACCGCCGGCGAAGGATTTGTCCGTCTGTCCTATGCCTCTTCCATGGAAAACCTGCAGAGACTGGTCGTCGCGCTGAACGACCTCGACGCGCAGCTGGATTAAGGCAGCGGACCGCAGCAAAGCGGTACAAAGAGCAACACCGGGGCGTCCCGCAAGGGGCGCCTCTTTTGGTTCTTTGCGCACAGCATCCCGCCGAAGATTGTTGCAACAGCGGGGCGATTCTTTTATAATTATTAGCACAGTAACAGTTAGTTTTTGAAGCATGGTCCGGCGGCTTTTCCGGCGGGCGGAAGAGGATGAGAAGATGGCTTTCGATGTGCACGACTGTATCGCATTCCTGACCAACAGCGGCGGGAAGAGCCTCGACGAATCGATGAACAAGCGGTTTCGCGGGCAGGACATCACAAGAACGCAGTGGACCGCACTGTACTATATCGACCGGATCGAGGGCATCACACAGAAGCAGCTCGCGGAGGCGATGATGATCAGCGGCCCGTCGGCGTCCAATCTGGTGGACCGTCTGGAGGCAGCCGGCTTTGTGCAGCGGGAAGAGGACAGTGAGAACGGCCGTGTCAAACACCTCGTGCTGACCGGCACCGGAAAGACCAAGCTCGACGAGCTGGCACACATTCCTGTGGAGTTCAACGAAGAAGCGGTCAAAGATCTGACGCCGGAGGAAGTCGAGACTTTCAAGCATGTGCTCGCCAAGATGGTCGACAGCGTGAAAGAGTGACCCATGTACTACTACGAAAGCACCACAACAGATCCCTGCGAGAACCTTGCGACAGAGGAGTACTTTTTTGAGACCCTGCCTGCGGGCACGGGTCTTTTTATGCTGTGGCAGAACAGGGACGCGGTGATCGTCGGTAAGTATCAGAACACGGCGGAGGAGATCAATACGGCATACGTGCGGGAGCACGGCATCGAAGTGGTGCGAAGGATGTCCGGCGGCGGTGCGGTGTTCCACGACCTCGGCGGGCTGAACTACACGATCATCACAGATGAAGAGACATCCCCCTGCGATCCGGTCTGGAAGCGGCACATGGCGCCGCTGCTTTCCGTGCTGCGCGGATACGGGCTGGACGCGCGTTTTACAGGCCGCAACGATATCGAGATCGGGGGCCGGAAGATCGCCGGCTGCGCCCAGTACGCCCATGACAGCCGGACGCTCCACCACGGCTGCATCCTGTTCGATACAGATCTTACAAAGGTCGCGGCGGCGCTGCGCGGCAAACCGCAGCGGACCGGGGAGCCGGCGGCGCACACACCGGGAGAAGCCATCTTTGTGTCCCGCAGTGATAAGTCGGTGCCGTCGCGGGTGACGACGATCCGGGCCTGCCTCGAAGAGCTGGGGATTAGGAAAACAATAGAGACCTTCATGCGCGATCTGCGAAAAGCGTATCAGCCGCAGGAGACAGCGGCGGACGAGCAGGAGGCGTTCGTTCCGTATCAGCTGACCGAAGCGGACCGAAAAGAGATCGATATACTTTGCGAATCGAAATACCGCACCTGGGCATGGAACTACGGCTACCGCGCGGACTATCAGGTGAAAAAAGAGCAGCGGTTCGCGACGGGCACGGTAC
>JAILFI010000044.1 GCA_024697655.1 Clostridiales bacterium | reverse complement strand
CAACGAGCGCCAGCATGGATGCCGGCGTCTTTGTCAGCACGATCGTGCGCTTGGCGGGATCATCATTGAGAACCGTCTCGATGCCGTCTTTTTCCGCGCAGACCTTGACTTCCATCCCCTTCGGGACGGACATCATCATGACCTGCACGAGGAAGGAGTTGGCTGCCGATGCGTCATCAACAACGATGATCCGGTCGGCGTTGTACTTTTTCGACCATCCGGTCATGACCTGACCGTGGATCAGACGGTCGTCAATGCGATAGAATACTACACTCATTTTGCACCTGCCCTTTCTGAATCCGTCACGCGTTCATCAGTTCCGCCGCGCATACAATGCCTTCTCTGCCGACTTTCGCGGCCTGTTCAGCGACTTCTTCGATTCCTGCTTCCTCGCGGAGAGACAGCACTTCGATCAGCATGGGGAGATTCAGTCCGGAAAGGACATTGACTCCGTGCTTCAGGGCCATCATCATGGCCGTGTTGGAAGGAGTGCCTCCGATGAGGTCTGACAGAATCAGGGTGTTCTTCGGGTCGCCGAAATGCTCGATCGCTTTTTCGATCTTAGCCGAAAAAGCATCTACGGTGTCGCCGGGGAACACACCGAATACTTCCAGGTTCTCCTGCACGCCGAAGATCATCTCTGCTGCTTCGCGGATGCCTGCGGCAAAAGAACCGTGGCTGACAAGAATCAGATTGATCATATGTGTAGCCCCCTCAATGACCGCGCCTCAGGAAAGATCCATGAGGACGCGGTAGGTTTCCATGCTCAATGAGCGCTCGAATGCCGTCTGGCACTCATCCATCGGACAGCGCTCGGAAATGAACGGCCTTACGTTGATCAGGTGATGGCCGAGCAGATGAGAGGCGTGCCAGAACGCCTTCTTTGTCGGGCTGTACGAGCCGGTGATCACCTTTTCGCTGTAATGGATGTGATTGGGATCCATGCCGATCGGGCCGCTCGGGTGGAAGGAGCCGTAGTAGACAAGGCGTCCGCACTTGCCGATGGCGCCGATGTAGTCTTCCGCCAGTTTCAGCGCGTTGACGGTGAAGAAACACACGTGGGCGCCGTGGCCCTCGGTGAGCTCAAGGATCTTCTCGACGGCGTTGCAGGCCATGGGGTCGATGACGACGTCCGCGCCGCAGTTTTTGGCCATCTCGCGGCGGGAGGCGTCCGGCTCTACAAGAATGGTGCGAGCGCCGCGCAGCTTGCAGAGTGCGTTGTGCAGCTGGCCCATGATACCGCCGCCTACGATGACGACGTCTTCGCCGAGCTCGACGTTTGCCTGTTCAAGACTGTGGATGCAGCAGGCGAGCGGTTCCGCGAAAGCAGCTGTCTCCAGATCGACACTGTCGCCGCCGGGAAGCGGGTAGACGCGGTCGGAGCCAATGGCGAGATACTGGGCAAAACCGCCGGTGCCGGGGATGCCGTCATAGGTGCGCTGGCTCTTTTTGCCGGTGCATTCGTTGTCATGTCCGCGCAGACAGTTCTCACACTGGCCGCAGCTGTCATACGTTTTGACGACGACCTTGTCGCCGACCTTGACGTCACAGAACGTCCCTTCCGGGATATCCGCCACGACACCGGAGATCTCATGGCCGGGCACGAACGGGAGCGGCATGTCGTTGCCGCAGAAAATGCGCTGTTCCCAGGTGCAGATCAGAGCCTTTTCGATCTTGACGAGGATCTGGCCGGCCACAGCCTTGGGAGTCGAAAGCACACGCGCCTCCGCGTGGCGTTCGCCGTCAACAACAACGGCTTTCATTTTTTCAGGAATCATAAAAACCTCCTACAGAGCCGGGATTTCAGATGCTTTCTTGCCGTTATGGATGATATCGACCAGCGCGCGCGTCACGGCTTCGGGATCCTTGTGCTTCCACACGTTCCTGCCGATGGCGCATCCTTTGGCGCCGGCTTCCATGGCTGTCTCAATGGCGCCGAACAGACCGGCGAGGTCGCTGACCTTTTCGCCGCCGAGAACGACGACAGGCTGATAAGAAGCGCGGATGACGTTCGCGTACTCTTCCGCCGTGCCGGTGAAGGACGTCTTGATAATGCTGGCGCCGTATTCACAGCCGGTGCGGGCAACGAGCGTGAGGTTCTCGATGCTGTTTTCAATAGAGGGATCAAAGCCGCCCGGAAGCATCTCCGCCATAAGGGGAAGGCCCCACTCGCGTCCTTCTGCGGCGAGTTCAGCGACGTTGCTCATACTGTCATACT
>JAILFI010000024.1 GCA_024697655.1 Clostridiales bacterium | reverse complement strand
GATCGTAGTTCCGATCATGTCGGTTCTCTACATCATCATGGCGCTCATCGTTCTCTTTGTGAATATCAAAGAGATCCCGGCTGCCTTTGGTCTGATCTTCTCCTCCGCGTTCGGCGTTGGCCCGATCAC
The DNA here is from genome assembly GCA_024697655.1 of Clostridiales bacterium. The sequence continues at coordinate 10,626 of JAILFI010000024.1, read as the reverse complement.
AGGTGCGGCTCTCGGTACTGCAGCGCAGTGGGGCGTCAAGCGTGCGATCTTCTCGTCTGAGATCGGTTTTGGTAACGCGTCTGCTCCGGCTGCTTCCGCTGAGGTCTCTCATCCTGCTAAGCAGGGTCTGGTACAGACTTTCTCCGTCTATGTCGACACCCTGTTCGTCTGCACGGCGACCGGCCTCACACTGGTCATCACCGGCTGCTACAATGTCATCAGCCCCGACGGCGTGACGCTCTGGTCCGGCATTTCCGAGCAGATCCCGGCTGGTTCCGGCTGGGTCATGGAGGCGTTCAGCACAGTCTTCGGCTTTGCTCCGCAGTTCGTCGGTATCGCGCTCTTCTTCTTCGCATTCACGACGATCCTCAACCAGAACTACAGTGCGAACACATACATGAGCTGGTTCTTCCGCGATAAGGAAGTTCAGCCCCTGTGGTCCAAGTGGGTCATCAACATCATTTACCTCGTCTGCCCGATCATTGGTGCGTTCTTCACCATGCAGGGTGCCTGGGATGTCGGTGACGTCGGTATCGGCCTGACCGTCTGGGTCAACACGATCTTCCTCTTCCTCTTTGGTATGAAGCATTCCAAGATGCTGCTGAAGCACTTCGAAGAACATCAGAAACTCGGTGAAGATGAAATCTTCGATCCTGCTGATTTCGAAGGCGAGACCTTCGACAACGCAGATCTCGAAATGTGGAGCGACATTGCAGAAGGATATCGCAAAGGCGCTCTGAAAGAATAAGCATCATTACCCCCTAACGCACTGACTTGATTTTTCCAGGAACCGCCCGGCACGATGCCGGGCGGTTTTTTCATGTGAAAAGAGCAGCCCGGCATCGTGCCGGGCTGCCCGTGTTGTCTTCGGCTGTGATTGCAGAAGAAAGCTATTCGGCGGAGAAGTGCTGTTCGCCGTTCTTCGCGTCAATAACGACTTCCTGACCGTCCATGATCTCGCCTGCGATGATGCGTGCGGCAAGTCCGGTCTCGATGTATTTCTGCAGGTACCGTTTGACCGGCCGCGCTCCGTACATCGGCGTGTACGCTTCTTTGGCAATGAGCTGCTTGCTCGCTTCGGTGAGACGAAGCGTGATATTGCGGTCTGCGAGACGCTTCTGGATATCTTCCATGGAGAGGTCGATGATCTTTTCGATCTGCGCTTCGGTGAGCGGCGAGAAGACGATGATGTCATCGATGCGGTTGATGAACTCGGGGCGGAAATGCTGCTTCATCTCGCGGGTGACTTCATCCTTGACATGCTCCGCGATGGTGCCGTCCTCCCGGATGTTTTCGGTCAGATAGGAACTGCCGATGTTGCTGGTCATGATGACGATCGTGTTCTTGAAGTCCACGGTGCGGCCCTGGTTGTCCGTCAGGCGCCCGTCGTCCAGCAGCTGCAGCAGGATGTTGAAGACGTCCGGGTGCGCTTTTTCGATCTCGTCGAACAGGATGACGGAGTAGGGGCGGCGCCGGACCGCTTCGGTCAGCTGACCGCCTTCATCGTAGCCGACATACCCCGGAGGCGCGCCGACCAGTCTGGAGACGGAGTGCTTTTCCATGTACTCGGACATGTCGATGCGGATCATGTTCTTTTCGCTGTCGAAGAGCGCTTCCGCGAGGGCTTTGGCGAGTTCGGTCTTGCCAACGCCGGTGGGACCGAGGAAGATAAAACTGCCGATGGGGCGGTTCTCCGCCTTGAGGCCGGCGCGCGCGCGGAGGATCGCTTCGCTGACGGCTTCGATGCCGTCGTCCTGACCGATGACTCTTCTGTGCAGGATCTCCGGCAGGTGCAGAAGCTTTTCCCGTTCGGTCTCGACAAGTTTGGAGACCGGGATGCCGGTCCACTTGGAGACGACTTCGGCGATCTCTTCTTCGTCGACTTCCTCTTTCAGGAGGCGGTCGTCGTCCTTTGTGCCGTCTTCGCTCTTGAGCGATTCCAGTTCTTTCTGCAGCGAGGACAGGGTGCCGTATTTGAGCTCCGCCAGTTTTTCAAGATCGTAGTGGCGCTCGGCTTCCTCGATCTGATGCCTGACTTCCTCGATCTGCGCTTTCAGGGCTTTCTGCCCGGTGATGGCCTTCTTTTCGCCTTCCCACTGGGCGCGCATGGCGGCGCTTTCGTCTTTCAGCTGGGCGAGTTCTCTGTCGATATTCTCGAGCCGTTTGGCGCTCGCGGCGTCTTCTTCCTTGCCCAGCGCCTGCTTTTCGATCTCGAGCTGCATGATCTTGCGGGAGATCTGGTCAAGCTCGGCGGGCATGCTGTCGATCTCGGTGCGGATCATCGCGGCTGCTTCGTCCATCAGGTCGATCGCCTTGTCAGGCAGGAACCGGTCGCTGATGTAGCGGTCGGAGAGGGTGGCACAGGCGATCAGCGCATTGTCGGTGATGCGAACGCCGTGGTGGATCTCAAAGCGTTCTTTGAGCCCGCGCAGGATGGAGATCGTATCTTCGACGGTCGGCTGGTCGATCATGACTTTCTGGAACCGCCTCTCAAGTGCCGCGTCCTTCTCGATATATTTGCGGTATTCGTCCAGCGTCGTCGCACCAATGCAGTGCAGTTCGCCGCGGGCGAGTTTCGGCTTGAGCAGGTTGCCGGCATCCATGCTGCCTTCCGTACGGCCGGCGCCGACGATGTTGTGGATCTCATCGATGAAGAGAATGATGCGGCCGTCGGACTTTTCGATCTCGTTCAGGACATCTTTGAGACGCTCTTCGAACTCGCCGCGGAACTTCGCGCCGGCGATCAGAGCGCCCATATCGAGGGCGAAAATTGTCTTATCCTTCAGACCTTCCGGTACGTCGCCGTTGAGGATCCGCTGCGCGAGCCCTTCGACGACAGCGGTCTTGCCGACGCCCGGTTCGCCGATGAGGACCGGGTTGTTCTTTGTGCGGCGGGAGAGGATCTGGATCGTGTGCCGGATCTCTTCGTCGCGTCCGATGACAGGGTCAAGTTTGCCTTCCCGGGCCATTTCCACGAGGTCGCGGCCGTACTTTGTCAGCGCCTCGTAGTTGTCCTCGGGGTCGGCGCTCGTGACGGTCTGATTGCCGCGCACTTTCTCGAGGGCGGCCAGGAAGCCGTCTTTCGTGATGCCGTACTGCCGGAACAGCTGTGCGGACGGGGTGTTCCGCTCATTCAGAAGGGCGAGGTACAGGTGCTCGACGCTGATGTATTCGTCTTTGAACTGATCGGCGGTCTTCTCCGCGTCCATGAGCAGTTTGTTCAGGCGTGTCGATGTATACAGGCTGTCTCCCGCACCCTGTACCTTCGGCAGTTTGTCGAGTTCGCCTTCAACGCTGCGGGTGAGGGCAGCCGGGTCTATGCCCATGTTGCTGATGAGTTTGGGGATGAGGCCCCCCTGCTGCTGCAGCAGTGCCAGATGCAGATGTTCGCCGTCGATCTGCTGGTTGCCGAGGGCAATGGCATTGTTCTGGGTCTGCTGGAGTGCTTCCTGGGCCTTCATCGTCAGTTTTTCGATGTTCATTGGGTCCTCCTTGATGTCTTTTCTTTCGTCACATTTCACGGTGCTGCCTGCCTGCCGGCTTCGTGCGGATTGTTGATTTTGGCCGGCGGGGGCCTTCCTGATTACATTTTAATAGCCGTAAAACAAAAAGTAAACAAAAATTTAGCACTCAATTAAAAAGAGTGCTAACAAATATCTGAAGAGCGATTCCCGGAATCGCCAAGGAACACTTTGAAGCAGAGGGGTTGCTGTGATATAATATCTTGTCTTGGAATGCGTTCGGCTAAGGGAGAGCAGGAGGGAAGGCCTTCATGGAGATCATGCGGATACTGAAGATCGTGTTCGTCGTCATGCTGTGCATGCCGGTGGCCTACATTGCCTATATCCTGATCGACCAGCTGCTTGATCAGGTCAGGCAGAGCGTCGTTGCGTCCGGGAAAGCCAAAGGGAGCGGCAGCAACAAAAGAAAAAGAAAGAAACACCGCCGGTAGCGGACAGGCAGCGCCGCGGGACCGATCCCGCGCAGTACTGCGTACAGAGTGAGAATATGAAAAAAGGATTGTTCATTACAGTAGAAGGCGGCGACGGGTCCGGCAAGACGACACAGCTCGCCTTCATCAGAGAGTATCTGGCCGGCAAAGGCGAAGACGTGCTGTTCACAAGAGAGCCGGGCGGCACCCCGGTGGGGGAGAAGATCCGCACCCTGATCCTGGATCCCGACAACGAGGGAATGGATCCGATGACGGAGACGCTGCTCTATGCAGCCAGCCGCGCACAGCTCGTCAGCGAAGTCATCCGACCCGCGCTCGAAGCGGGGCAAACGGTCGTCTGTGACCGGTATGTCGACTCTTCGATCGCGTATCAGGGCTATGCGCGCGGCCTCGGCGACAGCGTGACAGCTGTTAACGGATACGCCATCGGCGACTGTGTGCCGGATGCAACGATCCTGATCAAAGTGGATCCCGCGAAGAGCCGCGCGCGGATCGACGAAGCGTCGATGGACCGGATGGAGCAGGAGAGCGCTGCTTTCCACAGACGTGTCTATGAAGGCTATCTCGCACTTGAAAAGCAGTACCCGGCGCGCATCATCGGCATCGACGGCGAGCAGCCCATCGAGGCGGTCAGTGAAGAAATCGCCCGTCACCTCGACCGTCTGCTGTTCCGCAAGCACGGGCTGTAGGAAAGGAAGCGGCATGAGTTTTGCGCAGATCAGGAACAACGATGCGCTCATCGATAAGATCCGTACGATGATCCAAAGCGGCGAGGTGCCGCACGCGTTCATCATCGAAGCGCCGCGCTCCGTAGACAAGGAGCCGTTCGCCGTCGCGTTCGCGCAGGCACTGCTCTGTCCGGAAGCGCCGGGTGAAGGCTGCGGCGTCTGTCCGACCTGCCGCAGGATCCGGGAACGCAATCATCTGGATGTTTATTATGTGGAAGCGGCCAGGAAGAAAGACAGCAAGGTCGCCAGCGTCCGCGATGAGGATATCGAAGCGCTCCAGGAGCGGCTTTCCGCCAAACCGCTGGAAGCGGACCGCAGCATCGCGGTCATTCAGGATGCGGACAGCATCACCCCGCGCGCGTTCAACCGGTTTCTGAAGACGCTGGAAGAACCGGCGCCGGGCACTGTCATCATGATGCTCTCCGAGAATATGGAGAGCATGCCCGCCACGATCCGCTCCCGCTGTGTCAAACTGCGTCTTTCGGCGTACGGACCGTCGGATGGCAGTGAGGCGGCGGAGGCGGCTTCCGCGCTGCTGCAGGCGCTGCTCACGGAAGCGCCGTACTATCAGCTCCGGGAGATCCTGGAGCCTTACACGAAAGGACGCGAAGAAGCGCTGCTGCTCATCGACGCGCTGGAGGGCAGCTGCGGCATGGCTCTCGCAGACGGCGTGTCAGCCACCTCGCGGGACGGGCTGTACCGTCTTGTGGAGACGCTGGAGCAGACGAGGGAGGAAGTCCGGCGCGGTGACCGGGCGGACCATGCGCTCAAGAAAATGGTGCTGACGGCAGGGCTGAAATGACAGCGGTCCGCCGGCAGCGGAAGAGCCCGCTATGGGGCGGGCCGATTTGGAGGATGATACATGATAAATGTTGTAGGAGTGCGATTCCCGGGTTCCGGGAGAGAGTACTATTTTGACCCGGCGGGGCGGCCTTATCTGAAGGGAGAAGAGGTCATCGTCGAGACAGCCCGCGGAATGGAATTCGGCGTCATTACTATGACCGAGACCGCGGTCCCGGAGGAGCAGATCGTCAAGCCGCTGCGCAAAGTACTGCGCTCCGCGGATATGAAGGACCGGGCAAGATATGAAGAAAACAAGGCACGGCGCGAACAGGCACTGGTGCAGTGCCAGGAAAAGGTGGATGCGCGCGGCCTGGATATGAAACTGGTCGACGTCGAGTATACATTCGACCGCAGCAAGATCATCTTTTACTTCACGGCGGACGGCCGTGTGGATTTCCGTGATCTGGTCAAGGACCTGGCATCGGTCTTCAAGACACGGATCGAGCTGCGCCAGATCGGTGTGCGCGACGAGGCCAAATTGATGGGCGGGATCGGCAACTGCGGCCGCGGTCTCTGCTGCAGGGAATGGATGCCGGATTTTCAGCCTGTTTCGATCAAGATGGCAAAGACCCAGAACCTGTCGCTCAATCCCACCAAGATCTCGGGCATGTGCGGCAGACTGATGTGCTGCCTCAAATTTGAGAATGATATCTATCAGGAACTTGGGAAGGGGATGCCGGGCATCGGCGAACGCATCGAAACGCCGGAAGGTCTGGCGGTGGTCATGGATGTCAACATCCTGGTCGACAAAATCAAATGCCGCCTGATCCAGACGGAAACGAATGCAGAGGGAGAGGAATACGAAAAGCTCGACAGCGAGATCCTCGTATACGGCAAGGAAGACATCTCCCGGCTTGATAAACGCCGCGGCAAGGGGCTGCAGAACGGACCGAAGAAGCAGCAGAACGCAAAGAAAAAGACCGCGGACAGCGGGGACAGCGACGGTGCGAAAAGCAGCGGCAAAGACCGCGAGCGCAGCGGACGCAACCGGCCGCGCCGCCACAAGGACGAGAATAAAGACCGCGGGGAGCAGCAGAGCACCCGGCAGGAAGGCACGCCTTCCGGCGAGCGGACGCAGACAGCGGGAGCGGCGGGCTCTACCGATGCACCGCGCAAACGCCGCCGCCACAGGAGCCGCCGCCGCAAACCGCAGGAAGGGCGTACGCCTGAAAACGGCGAATAGACACGCTGCGCCGCAGGAGGAAAGACCTGATGACAGAACAGGAACGCATCGATGATATGGGATTTGGCGGAGTGTCGCTGATCCAGCGCGAGGACGGTTTTCGTTACGGGATCGATGCGGTTCTTTTGGCGACCTTTGCGGCACGCAGCGTCCATGTGCCGGACAGGATCTGCGACCTCGGCACCGGTAACGGCGCGGCGGCAATGATCCTGCTCGCCAAGTTCCGGCAGGCACATGTAACAGGGATCGAGATCCAGGAGGAGGCGGCATCGCTCGCCCGCCGCAGCGCGGCGCTCAACGGATTTGAGGACCGTTGCCGGATCCTGACCGGCGATATCCGGGAACTGCCGCTCGGGGAGGAGCGGGAGACGTTCGATCTGGTCGTGACCAATCCGCCGTATGTGCGCAGCAGCGGGCCGATGGTAAGCGCGAAGCGGGAACTCGCGCTCGCGCGTCATGAGATCGCCGGCGGACTGCCGGATTTTCTTGATGCGGCAGCTGCTTTGCTGCGTGACCGCGGGACACTTTGCATGATCCACAGGCCGGCGCGTCTTACGGAGATCCTGACGCTGGCGGCAGCCCGCCGGCTGGAAGCAAAAGAGATCCTGCCGGTGGCACCGCGCAGGGGGAAGGACCCCAATCTGGTGCTGCTGCGGTTCCTCAAAAATGGAGGCAGGGAACTGGAACTGCATGAACCGCTCTACGTGTATGAAGGAGATTCGTACAGCCCGGAGATCCTTGCGCTGTATGAGCGGGGCTGACCGGCCGGATAAGGTGCATAAAAAGAACAAAGAGAAACTGTGAACGCTCTTGCGCTTTTACAAATACTGTAAGATAATAAACTAAGATAGGAGGATAATTATCTTATGGATGCAACATTTACACTGAGAGAAATCGGTATGTTTCTTCTGGTGGTCTGTTTGATTGTGCTTCTGATCCTGCTGATCGTCCTCGTGATCAAAGCGTTCGGCACCCTGAAGTCCGTCAATCAGATCCTCGAAGATACCAAGCCGATCGCGGCTGTAGCAAAGAAGCGGGTCGATGATATGGACGGTTTGCTGGATGACGTCACTTCCTCTATGGGAGGGGTGAAGAATGCATTGCACGGTGATGAAAATCTCGTTCAGTCGCTTTCTTCCGTCGGGAAAGCGGTCTCTTCGCTTGTCGGCATGCTGAAAAAGAACAATTGATGAAGGACACTTCCCGGGCAGTCATTTCGGGACTGCGGGAACAATGAGATAGGAGAAACATCATGAAAGCTACAGGAATCGTAAGAAAGGTCGATGATCTCGGGAGGATCGTACTTCCGATCGAACTGAGAAGAACGCTCGGCATCGACATCAAAGACCCGCTGGAGATCTATGTGGACGGGGAGTATATCATCCTGAAGAAATACGAGCCCGCATGTATTTTCTGCGGCAGCGCCGTAGACGTCATCAGTCATAACGGCAAGAATATCTGCAAGAACTGCATCGAGGAACTTAAGAACCTCTGATCAGGCGGCTTGGTGCACAGGAGAGTATTGTGGCAAAAATAGTAGTTGAAAAAAGCGGACCGCTTCATGGTGAAGTGGTCATTAGCGGTGCAAAAAATGCAGTCCTGCCCATCATGGCAGCGACCTTGCTGTCTGAGGAGACCTGCGAGATCCATTCTGTCCCGGCTTTGAAAGACGTAGAGATCATGTGCCGGATCATCGAAGCACTCGGTGCTAAAGTCGAGCCCGATCTGGAGCAGAACCGCGTCAATATCACGGCGCGTGGGATCGAGACGACAGAGGCGCCACAGGAACTGGTAACAAAGATGCGCGCTTCCATCCTGGCGATGGGGCCGCTTCTTGCGCGCTTCGGCAGCGCGACGATCCATCTGCCCGGCGGGTGCGCGATCGGTGAGCGTCCGACCGAACTGCATATCAAAGGCCTGCGTGCGCTCGGCGCGACGGTCGAAGTGGATACGGCACAGGGACTGATCACCGCGCGGGCGAACCGCCTGTACGGGAACAGCATTTATCTGGATTTCCCCAGCGTCGGTGCGACCGAGAACATCATCATGGCGGCGACGTTGGCAGAAGGGACGACTGTCATCGAGAATGCGGCACAGGAGCCTGAGATCACAGACATGGCGAACTTTCTCAACAAGATGGGCGCCAGGATCAAAGGCGCCGGTACGGATACCGTCCGCATCATCGGTGTGGAGAGCCTGCACGGAGCACGGCACCGCGTTATCCCGGACCGGATCGAGGCCGGGACCTTTATGGTCGCAGCGGCGATCACGCACGGAGCAGTGCTCGTGAAGAATGTGCTTCCGGATCACATAAAGCCTGTTATTGCAAAGCTGCGCGAGTGCGGGGCGGAAGTTGTTCCCGTCGATGAGGGTCTGGTGGTCAGCGCCAGCGACCGGCGGCTGAATTCAACGGATATCAAGACCCTGCCGTATCCCGGATTCCCGACGGATATGCAGGCCATCTTCATGGCACTCCTGACGACTGTGGACGGTGCCAGCGCCGTGATCGAGACGGTCTTCGAGAACCGTTATATGCATGTGCCGGAGCTTCGGAAGATGGGCGCTTCCATCAAGACGGATGACCGCTGCGCTCTGGTGACGGGCAATGCAAGACTCAAAGGCAGCAAAGTCCAGGCGACGGATCTGCGCGCGGGTGCTGCGATGGTCCTGGCGGGGCTTGTTGCGGATGGCGCAACGGAAGTGACGAACATTTATCACATCCAGCGCGGATATGAGCACTTTGTAGAAAAAATGCAGGGGATCGGTGCCAAGATCCGCCTGGAAGAGTGATAAAGAAAGAATAAGGAGGAAAGAATATGAAAGATCTGACCGGAACCAAAACACTGGAAAACCTGATGACGGCATTTGCCGGCGAGTCGATGGCGCGCAACAAGTACACGTACTATGCGTCCAGAGCCAAGAAGGACGGGTATGTGCAGATCCAGCATATTTTCGAAGAGACGGCTGCCAATGAGAAAGAGCACGCCAAACTCTGGTTCAAGCTGTTCCACGGGATCGGCGACACTTACGAGAACCTGCTCGACGCAGCTGCCGGCGAGAACGAAGAGTGGACCGTCATGTATAAGGAAATGGCGGCAACTGCCCGTGAAGAGGGGTTTGACGAGATCGCCGAGATCATGGAAGGCGTGGCGGACATCGAAAGAGAGCACGAGAAAAGATATCTCAAACTGGCGCAGAACATCCAGGATGAGAAAGTCTTTGCCAAGGATGATGTCGTGGTCTGGCAGTGCCAGAACTGCGGACATATCTATGTCGGCAGGGAAGCGCCGGAAGTCTGCCCGGTCTGTGACCATCCGCAGGCGCATTTCCAGGTGCTGCCCGATAACTATTGAGGGAAAGCAGACCGGAAAAAGACAGTGCTGACAGAATCGAAAGCGAGTAGAGTATGAGAGAATTGGATGTCACAAAGATCCGGGACGCCGTGGCGGCGCTCGTACAGGAAGTCAACCACAGCCTGTCCCCGGACATTCTTTGCGCCATCAGCGGGGCGGCAGGCCGTGAACGAAATGACCGGGCGGCCTATATCCTCGGCAAGATCGAAGAAAACATCCGGATCGCCGGCGAAGAGCACATCCCCCTATGCCAGGACACAGGCCTTGCCTGTGTATTCCTGGAGGTGGGGCAGGAAGTCGCATTCACCGGCGGTTATTTGTATGACGCGATCAACGAAGGCGTACGCCGCGGGTATACGGACGGCTATCTGCGCAAATCCGTTGTGGCGGACCCGCTGCAGCGCGTCAATACAGGGGATAACACCCCCGCGCATATCCATGTGGACATCGTGCCCGGAGACCGCGTCAGACTGATGGTGGCGCCGAAGGGCTTTGGTTCAGAGAACATGAGCCGTATCAAGATGTTCCCGCCGTCGGCGGGCGAGGAAGGGGTCAAGGAGTTCATTC
>JAILFI010000121.1 GCA_024697655.1 Clostridiales bacterium | reverse complement strand
CCCCTCGTCCAGGCAGGGATGCCAATGGGTATTATAATCAGTGTCCCACCCTGTGCTCCAATGATGATCACGCACGGTCAAAGTGACATTCGCCGTGACCGGCTCGAGCAGAGCATCCGCGGTCAGTGTGACTTTCGCGGTATACGTGCCGATCGGCAGTCCCGGTCTGACACGCACCTCCCAGGCGGTGCATTCCGTGCCTGCCCCAATCATCGCCGGCACACTCGACTGGCTTAGAATGAAAGCGTCGTTGATATCGTCAGAAAGAGTCACCTGTGGATCTCTGATACTTTGATTACCCGTATTGCTGATCACGATCGCCTTGCGCGGAGCTGACACTTCTTCATACCCTATCACAGCCTCGGGAAGAATGACATCGGGCATCTCAGCCGCATAGATCACCCCCGGATCCCCTTTGTCCTTCCAGATGGCCTGCACGATCACATCCCTTACGGGAGTATACCCCTGCCCGACGATATAGGTGTCCCCATCGATCCTCCAGTGGTCAAACTCCTTGTCCGCGGAAGGCGGAGCAAAACCGCATGCAGGCAGAGGAACGGATGTCCCCGCATCTACGACCATCTCCTCCATGCTGCCGCTGCCGCCGTTGGCATCAAAAGTGAGCCGGAAGGAATTGACCTGCCCACTGTATGTGTATTCCGGTGAAAGGACGGAATCCGGTCCCCCGTAATAATTGACTACAAACGTGTACTTGCCTGCGCCCCTGTTCTTCATGACCGGCAGCACATCGATGCTGCCGCTCGAGGCATCCAATTGACCCGCGTATTGCCCATCCTGATATATCAACAGCCGGTAACAATCCGTATTCTCGTACGTTCCGGCGGGCACATCCCACACCGCGGTCGTACCGTTCCAACGCGGGTTGGCCGGCGTCGGGATACTCTGGAAAGCGATGCCGTATTCGGCGCACCAGTTCTGCAGTTCCGAATCCGGTTCCATGTCAGGCCCGATCATGATGACTCCCTCATCTTTGCAGGGCGTGTCCATCTCGTCTAAATGATACCCAAGACAATAATTCCCGTAATATCCTGTCGGTTGATTCCGTTTCGATATATAGGTCTTCAGGCCGGGATTGTTCACGATCGCCATCGGTTCCAGCATTTCAAGCCCCGCCGGCAACTCCAGTTTTGTGATGCCGAGGTGACTGATGCCGTTCTCTTCTATGTACTTAAGAGTGTTCGGGAGCCAAAGCGAGGTCACGCCGGGGTTCTGGAGCGCCCCCGACCTGATGCCTACGACCTGATACCACTTCTGCGTATTGCTGTCATAAGCATCATCCCGTATCCACAGGTCTGACTCCGTTCCGTTGTACCTGTACAGGTATACGCCGTTTTCCCCGCCATAAGTCACCGAATTGGCATCCTGGCCGAATCACATCCCGTTATACTCAAACATATCGATGTAGGTGGCCGCATATGCTTCCTGCGCACCCAAAGAGCCGCCGGTCAGCACCCCGAGTGAAGGCGTCAGACTGACGATCAATGCCAGTGTCAGAATGAATGTCAGGAATCGCTTAGCTACCTTTTTCTCCTTGCTGTCTGTTTTCATCGCAAGTCCCTCCTGCAAATCGAACGCAAATCTTGTACCCGAATCCAAACAATTCTTTAACACGCTAAATTGTTAACCCCATTATACTGAAAACTGACTTCCCCAACAACTACGCACGTTCTGTCAGGCTGGGTTTTTCTTGTTCTTTTTATGTCTTTCCAACATTCCTGCCGGACAGCCATTCCCGCCTGCATCTGCCGCACAAAAAAGCAGACCTCTCCTTACCGGTCTGCTTTATCTTTCTATGTACGGTCTGCGGTCCGCCGGTCTTCTTACAGGTTCTTCAGGTAGTCGACCTCTTCTTTGCGAAGTTTGCGGTAATGGCCCTCCATGAGCCGCGCCAGATACAGGTCCCCGATCGCGATCCGCTGCAGTTCTTTCACCGGGCAGCCGACCGCCTTGCACATCTTACGGACCTGGCGGTTCTTCCCTTCGTGGATCGTCAGTTCGATGACCGCCGACTTTTCGGTCTGCTTCACCACGGTCACCTGCGCCGGCGATGTCACGAACCCGCCGATGTCGACGCCGTGGCGCAGCATGGCGAGGCGTTTGCCCGATACGACGCCCGAGACGATCGCGCGGTACGTCTTGCCGACCTCGTGCCCCGGATGCGCCAGTTTGTTCGCGAGCTCTCCGTCGTTCGTGAGGAGCAGAAGGCCTGTCGTATTGTAGTCCAGCCGCCCCACCGGGAAGACGCGCTCCGGCACATCCGTCAGAAGATCCATCACCGTCGGGCGGCCCTTCTCGTCCTTCATCGACGTAATGAAGCCCTTGGGTTTGTTCATCATGTAATAAACGAACTGCTCTGCGGGCGCGACAACGCGGCCGTTGACCTCGACCCGGTCATCCGGCAGTACTTCGTACCCCATCTCCGTCACAACGACGCCGTTGACTTTGACGTTGCCGTTCTTTGTCAGTTCGTCCGCCTTGCGCCGGCTTGCGACACCGGCCTGGGCGATGTACTTGTTGAGTCTCATATCAGTCCTCTTCCGGCTGCTGCGGTTCTTCGCCGGCCTCCCCGGCAGACGCGCCGCCGGCCGCCATGTCTTCCAGCGAGATCTGGTTCATCGTGACGCTGTCGCCGTACTCTTCGGGCAGCTCCATGACTTGCTCGATATCCTGGATATCCGGCAGTTCTTTGATGTCCGCCAGATCGAAATACCGCAGGAACGCGTCGGTCGTCCCGTACAGATTGGGCCGGCCGATCGCCTCGGAACGGCCTTTCACCTCGACGAGATCCTTGTTCATCAGGCCTTCGAGGACACGGTCGCAGCGGATGCCGCGGATGGCCTCGATCTCTCCCTTGGTGACCGGCTGCCGGTAGGCGACGATCGCCAGCACCTCAAGGGCGGACTGGCTGAGGCGCCTGCGTTTGACGGGCGTGCACAGACGCTCGATATAGGTGCCGTTCTCTTCAGCCGTCACGAACTGATAGCCCTTATTGATGCGGCGAACGCGGATGCCGCGTTTTTCCTGTTCATATTCTTCGGTCAGCGCTTCGAACGCTTCTTTCACCTCCGCCTCTGTGATGTTGAGAACGTCGGCGGCGGTCCTGGCCGCAAGAGGCTCGCCCCAGATGAACATCATGGACTCGAGCGCAGACCGTACTGCTTTGCTGGCTGCCACTGTAAATCTCCTTTATTTCTCTGCTTCTTTCAGATAAATATCTGCGAAAAGCGCTTTCTGCTCCGCTGTGAGTTTTTTTTGCCGGATCATTTCGAGCATCGACGAGAAGGACAGCGCGGTGTCGTACCGGTCTCCCTCCTTGATGGTGTCGCGGAAGTTCACCCGCTTGCCGTGGTGCTGGCGGACAAGCGATTCGATGAACGCGATCCTCGCCTCCGCGGTGACTTTCTCCCGCTCGATGCGCTCGTACCGGGTACGGATCTCCTCGACGCGCTTTTTGCGGAGAAGAAACGCATTGAATGCCTGGACGAACTGGTCCATATCGAGCGTCAGGTACTCGTCGGGAGACTCCAGATACTGCGAAATGTCCTCCTGCGGCTTTTCGCGGACCATGAGCCCGTGCGCTTCGCGCTCCGACAGATACCCGGACAGCGTCTTGAACGTCTTGTACTCCAGAATGCGGGCAACCAGTTCGGTGCGCGGATCCTCCGCCTCCACCTGCCCCGGCTCCGCGGGCTGTCTGGGCAGCAGCATGCGCGACTTCAGTTCGATGAGCTCCGCCGCGAGCACCATGAACTCGGACGAGACCGCCACGTCCATCTGCTGCATATTCTCAATGTATTCCAGATACTGCGCGGTGATTTCCGAAACGCGGATATCGTAAATATCCATCCGGGCGCTTTCGATCAGATAGACAAGCAGATCGAACGGCCCTTCGAAAGCCTGCAGTTTGACTTTATATCCCATAAATACTCCTTGCCGATCTGTGAACGTGCGATTCTGCGCCGGAACGATCAACTCATCATATAGTACCATAAGTGACGCCACTTTTTCTACAAAGGCCGGGCTTTTATGATACAATGGCTGTTGAAGTTGGTCTGCCGTACAGCGGATCTGTCCGGAACTGTAAGGCAAGCCTGTCACGAACTGCATGGCACAGCCGGGATCTGAGGAAGAATGACTCTATGCTTGAATGGATGACCGGTTCCCACCTCGGGAATCTCCTCTCCACCTTTCTGATATCGATCGCCCCCGTCGTGGAACTGCGCGGCGGTATTCCGTGGGGCGTTGCCCACGACCTGCCTTTATGGGAGGCGTATTGTGCTGCCGTTCTCGGCAACATGCTGCCGGTTCCTTTTGTGATCCTCTTCATGCGGCATGTGCTGAACTGGCTGCGGTCCATCCCGAAGATCGGGGCTCTTGCAGACCGGCTGGAAGCCAGAGCTCTTGCCAAAGGGGAAAAAGTGCAGAAATACGAAGCCCTGGGGCTGTTTCTTCTGGTCGCCGTCCCGCTGCCCGGGACCGGGGCCTGGACAGGCGCTTTGGTCGCCTCTGTGTTCGACATGCGGCTCAAGCGCGCCTTCCCGATCATCCTGCTCGGCGTCATGGCCGCAGGCATCCTGATGCTCCTGCTCAGCCACGGTGTCATCAACCTCATCTGACTCTGCGAGGATATTCCTATGAATGGATTTGAAAAGCCCGACCCGCGGGCCGTCAGGAGCTGGCGTCTTGCCCGGACGATCCGCACCGCCATCTTCTTTGCTGCAGCGGCCGGACTTCTTTTGCTACTGCATTTCACCGGCGCACCGCGCACGTTCTTCCTGACTGCAGCGGCTGTTTTTGCAGCGCTTTGTCTGTACAGCCTCATCAGTACTCTGGCTTTTCCGGCGGTCGAGTACCGTCAGTGGGGCTACCGTATCGAGGAAGATAAAGTTATCATCCGGCACGGCATCTTCTTTATCAAGACCTCTGTCATCCCGATGATCCGCATCCAGAACGTGACGACCAATCAAGGCCCGATCGATCGTCATTACGGTCTTTGCGGCGTTGAACTGGCGCTTGCGAGCGGCACCTTCGATA
>JAILFI010000081.1 GCA_024697655.1 Clostridiales bacterium | reverse complement strand
CGCAAACTCCTCGCGCATCCGCTGTTCGGCACTCTGTTCATGGTCATCATCGGCTGCGTCCTGGGCGGGCTGTCCCTGTCCCAGATCTGGGGGCTGTTCGGTGCGGCCAACCAGCTGCTCGCGGGCATTGCGCTCCTCGCGGTCTGCGCATGGCTGGGTGAAGTCGGCAAGAACAACAAGATGTTCTACCTTCCGATGTGCTTCATGCTCTGCGCGACGCTGACTTCTCTGGTCATGACCATCATGAAGAAGTTCGCGGCGATCGGCGGCTATGCGGCGGCGCATCCGGATGCTGCGTCCATGGCGGCGGATCCGCTCTGGGGGCATTACTTCCAGCTGATCTTCGCGATCGCGATGGTCGTTCTCGCGGTCATCCTCGTGATCGAGGCGGCAGCCACCTTCAAGAGACAGGCGGCGAAAAAAGCGGAAGCAGCTGCTTAAGCGGCAGACGCAAGCCGATTCCAGGCAAAAGAAAGAGCAAAGGTCATGCGGCCTTTGCTCTTTTTGTGTGCGGCGGTCTGTTCTGAAAATGCGAACAGAGAGCTGCTGCTACAGGCGGATCCCGTCGTATGTCAGGCTGCTGAAGAACAGGAACCGCTTCAGCCCGAAGGTGACCGTCTCGTCGTAATGCAGCCGGTAGGGCGGCAGCGCCACCTGGCCGACGGAGGTCTCGATGATCCGGTAGTTTTTCTTCCGGAGTTCCTGCAGCATCTTGCGGGAAACGAGCCGGATATAGATCTCCGTGACATCGATGTCGGAGTGGTTGGTGGCGGCGACTTCGACCGCGATGTCGCTGCGGCCTTTTTCGGCCATATAGGCAAGCAGATCGGATGTGTAATGGAACGTCATGTTATAAATACCTTGTCTATTCGCGGCAGATTGCGGAGAATGGCAGGAATCGATGGTTTTGAGGTCGTTTCTGCCCTCATCATACCATAAACGCAGTGGTTTTATGTAAATTTGCTGAAAGGCTTTTCTTTTTTGAGGAGGAGTAGTAGTATTATAGATGTAGATGTATGTCCTGGTGCCGGGCACCAGATGTGGCAGCACAGTCTTCAATAAGAAAGAATGAAACAGGATATGACCATGAAGAAATATAATACCAATCAAACAAAGCACCTTGGTCTTCGGACGATCCTTTGCATCGCTCTGGTCCTTGCTATGACGCTGACCTTCTCGTTCGCGGATAAGAAAGATGATCTGCAGGAGGAGATCGACGCCAACCAGCAGCAGTCCGAGCAGCTCGAACAGGAGATGGCGGATGTGCAGGCGGAGATCGATGCGACCAGATCCAGGATCAGCGAACTGTCGAACGAGATCGCATCGCTCCAGATGGAGATCGGCGAGAACGAGAAAAAACTCGAACAGCAGCAGCGCGACCTGGAACGCAACCTCAAAAATCTGGATCAGCGCCTGCGCAACATGTATAAGAACGGCACGATCGGATTTGTAGACGTGATCCTTTCCTCGGAGAACGTAACGGACCTGATCAGCAACGTGGAACTTGTCTCCCGCATCTACAGCGGCGACAAGGAGATCGTGGAAGTGCTGGAAGGGCAGTACGAGGAGACAAAAGCACTGCAGGAAGCGCTCGCCGAACAGCAGGAACAGATGTCTGCGAAGATCGACGAGATGACGCTGGAGCAGGAAATGCTGTACGACAATTACGAAGCGCTCGGTGCGGATAAGGCGCAGGTCGACGCAGAAACCGAGTCTTTGCAGGGAGAACTTGAGGAACTGAAGGCGGAAGAAGCCCGCAGAGCCGAGGAGGCAAGAGCCGCGGCGGCGGCAGCGGCGGCACAGAACAGCTATTCGGGCAGCTCCGGCGGCGGCAGCGGCAATGATTCCGGCTACGGCAATAGTTCAACCGTGAGCACGTACTCCGGCGGTTCCGATATCGTCGATTACGCGCTGCAGTTCGTAGGATGCCCCTATGTCTGGGGCGGCACGAGCCTGTCCAATGGCTGCGATTGCTCCGGCTTCACGCAGGGCGTGTATGCGCACTTCGGGATCTACATCCCGCGTGTCTCTTACGATCAGGTGGGCACGCCGGTTTCCGAGAGCAATGCGCAGGCGGGCGACCTCGTCAACTGGGGCGGCCACGTCGGGATCTACATGGGCAATGGACAGGTCGTCCATGCCAGCAGCCCGTCGGTCGGCATCATCGTCAGCAACGTGCATTACAGAGACAGCCGCGGTAAGCCGACGTTCTACCGGATGTACTAGTATAATAACTGACCGGTGAAACACCGGGAAATCATATGCAGCAGGATCAAGAACGCCGTGCCAAGCTTGCAGAAGCCGAGCACGGCGATTCCTTAACAAAAAAAGAGCGCATCAAGCTGTCGGATCACTTCACGTACGGGAAGTTGTTCCGTTTTACCGTACCCGCGATCATGATGACGATCTTCGAGTCCGCCTACACGATCGTAGACGGATTCTTTGTGTCTAACTACGCAGGTTCGACTGCGCTGGCGGCAGTCAATCTGATCTTTCCGCCGCTCATGATCGTCAGTTCCTTCGGGTTCATGCTGGCTGCCGGCGGTTCGGCGCTGGTCGGCAAGCTGCTGGGGATGGGTGATCATGACAGGGCGGAGCGCTCGTTCTCGCTGCTCACATATGCGTGTATCGCA
>JAILFI010000067.1 GCA_024697655.1 Clostridiales bacterium | reverse complement strand
AGCCTGCCGCAGTCGTCAAGCCTTTGATCTTGTTCTGCCCCGTCAGAATGATCGTTCCCGCCCCGAGGAAACCGACGCCTGTGATGACCTGCGCCCCGATACGGGAAGGATCGACCTGCTCCGGCCAGATGTCCACCATATACTGATTGGTGATCATGGCAAGCGCCGCGCCGACGCACACGAGGATATGTGTGCGGAAACCGGCCGGATGACGTTCCGCGCCGCGTTCCAGCCCGATGAGCCCCCCGAATACGAGCGCGAGCAGCAACCGCAGAACGATCGAAAAAGTATTCAGTTCATAAAAAACATCCGGCAGAACGATGTTCATGTTGTTCTTTCCTTTCCTGTCGGCAGCGCCGCGGACCGGGCCGCCGTTTATGAAACGGTTCTCAGATCACTCTGTACATACATCCTCGCGGAACGACTAATAATATAACGGAAACGCTATACAATCAATGCTTCCGCCGTTTTTCAAGCAGACTGCCGACGTCGATCTCCATCCACAGCATCGCGAGAAGAAGGATCAACGCACCGAAGTATCCGCGCGGCAGCAGCCGCTCTCCTGCGAACATGTAGGCTACAAAACACGCGAAGACAGGTTCCATTGTGAAGATGACGCCGACATGGACCGCGGATGTGTACTGCTGTGCGATCGGCTGAACGATGAACGGCAGCCCGGTACAGAAGATCATCAGAAAGACCGTACAGAACACGGTCTCCGGTGAAGCCGGCAGATGCGGCGTTTCCGTGATCAGCGCCGTCACTGTGCAGAGCAGTCCGCACACACCGATCGACAGCGCGCCGAGCTGAAAAGCGTCCACCTCTTCTCTCGCGACAGCCGTCTCATCGATGACAGCCATCGCAGCATTCGCGACCGCACACCCGAGGCAGAAGACGTCCCCTATGTTGAAATGCAGCGATTCGTTGAGTGTCATGAGCGCGATGCCCGCTGCACACGCGAGGACGACCAGTGTCAGTTTGCGCGGCGGGATGCGGTGCTTGAAGAGCATGTCCAGCACAGGTGTCACAACGACCGACATCGCGCAGAGGAAGCCGGCGTTGGACTGGCTGGTCAGCTGCACCCCGACCGTCGCACCAAAGTATGTAAAATACAATGCGATCCCGACAAAAACGGCATACCTCGCAGTCAGGCGCGAGATGTGCCGCATTTTTTTCGGAAACAGCAGCACGATCAGAAGAAACGCTCCTACAAAACGATAGATGTTGAGCGTAAATGTCCCCAGATCGCGCAGACAGATATCCATCATAAAATAGGAGACGCCCCAGCAGAGCGACACCAGAAGCAGCATCATATCCGCCTGTGTCTGCCTGTTCGTCTTTGTCATCAGATCTCCGCTATGAACACTTCCAGAGCCATCTCCATGGACAGTCTGCCGCTTTTGATCTCGCTTTCCACGGCATATGCGCTGCAGAGGATACGCTTGAGTTCATCGATCTCATACCGCCCTGCCGCACGCATTGCCTTTTTGAGCCGGTAGTCATTGACCCGCAGACGGCGCTGGATCTCGTCCATGCCGCAGCCTTCCGCGCGGAGTTCGAGTCCGAGCAGCATGATTTCGAGCTGACCTGCGATCATGGACTGGATCCTGAGCGGTTTCATACCGCCGACGATCAGTTGATGCAGCAGAGAAAGCGCATCCCCCTTCCGGTTGGCGCTCACCGCGTCCAAAAGCTTGAAAACCCCCTGTTCCAGCGTGCCGGACAGACACAGATCGATATCTTCCTGTGTGATTTCCCCAAGTCCGGCGTGGAAAATGATCTTGCGGACATCGTTTTCCAGGTCGAACAACGAGTATGCAATATCTTTATTATTGTAACCAGACTGTTCGATCAGGCGATCGACAAGCGAACCATGGATCTCCTTCCCGGCAGTGCGGAATCTCTTCCGGATAAACTTGGACAGATCGGACCGCCCGAGCGCAGCAAAATCATAGACCGTGCCATTCTCAGCGATCGCTTTGTAAAGCGCCGTTCTTTTTTTCTCCCGGCGGTCTTCTTCCGTCTCTCTGGTCGTGATGATCAGCAACAGCGTGTCCGGCAGATCTTTCAGATAGGCGGCGAGCCGGTCTGCCTCTTCCTTCGGAACACAGCCTTTGCCGGACGCCTTCCATACATTTGCCAGTCCGTTGATGACGACCGTTTTGCGTGCCGAAAACAGCGGGATCGTCTCGCAGGCTTCGATGACCTGCGCCGCCGTCCACTGGTCTTCCTCGAAAACCGTCAGATCAAGCGTTCTGACTGCTTCATTCACATATACGCCGACGAGACGGTCTCTCGCCCACTCCACCAGAAACTGCTCCTGACCATGCAGGAGCACAACATTTCCGATCTTATTCTTTTTAATATCCGCTTCGATCTTTACGAATGCGTGTGTCATCGTCTCTGCCATGCAAATAATGTATCATTTTTCGGCAGTGCGTTCAACATCAAGGATCGCTGCGCCCCCGCGGCACCATCGTGAATACGCGCATTTCCGAAAGATCGATCCCGACCGCACCGTCAAGATCGTTGCGGTACACGCGGATCCCCGCTGCCTCATAGCGGGCGAGAACTTCCGCCGCCGGATGACCGTAATGATTGTATCCGACCTGTACGACAGCCGCCGACGGGGTGACCGCTTCGAGCAGGGTTTCGGAGGAACTGAAGCGGCTCCCGTGGTGCGGGACCTGCAGGATATCTCCATCGAGTTCACCGTTTCGATAGTAGTCTGCCATAGCCTTCTCTGTTTCTGCCCCGACATCACCGGTGATCACGACCTTCCGCCCTTCTTTTTCCACCACCATGACAAGACTCTGTTCGTTCTCCGGACCGCCATTGTGTAAAGGTCCGACGAAACGCACTGTCACGCAGCCTGCCCGGATCGAATCTCCCGCCCCTGCGAGCCGGATCCTGTCTTCCGGCATCCCGCACTGTGCGGCGATCGCAGGCAGATCCCCCGCATTTCCCTCATACAGAATGAGTGTATCCACCATTCCGTCCCGGCAGAGCGATACGATCCCGCCGTAATGGTCGAGGTCCAGATGCGTCACGACTGCCGCATCGATCCGGCGGACCCTGTTTTTGAGAAGATACGGCTTGACGGTCTTCCGCCCGACATCGTAGTCTTTGCTGCCGCCGCCGTCCAGCAGAAGATCGGTATGGGCATCCGCACGGACGTGGACGCAGTCCCCCTGTCCGACATCGACAAAGACGATATCCGCCTGCGCAAAACCGCTCGCAAGAGCAGCGGCGGAAACGGCAATACAGACGGCAAGGACCGCTGCCGCCGCAAAGCATCGCCTTACCTCCCCGCGGGCCAGCCGGATCTGCGTCCACTCGCTCAGCAGCAGGAACACAAGCCCGTAAAACAGGAACAGGACCCAGCGCGGCGGACTCACTGTATCAAAGGACAAAACACCGTCCAGATAGGTAAGGCGATTCCAGTAAAGGATCCCTGCCAGCAGTCTGCGCAGCAGCGCGCCGCCCAGCGGGACAAAAATGGCGCCTGCCGGCAGGCACAGCACGAGCAGAAGCAGGATCCCAGCGGGAACGATCATCGATGCAAGGAACACAAGCGGCAGATTGGCTGCGAACGCGCTCAGGCTCCAGTAATTGAACAGGTATGCTGTCAGCGGCATCATACCTGCCTGCATCAGCAGCAACGGGAGCAGCCATTTGCCGGCGGATTCCGCTGCGGCAGCTGTGCGCTCCCGACACCCGTGCTCTTTCAAACGGGCAGTCCATGCAGGGAGCCACCGTTTCTCACAGACCGGCTGCAGAAAGGCAAGCAGAAGCACAGCCAGAAAAGACAACTGGAATCCGCTTTCCAGTAACTGATACGGCGAAACCGCGAGGATCAGCGCCGCAGCGGTCATCGTCCCCGTCAGCATGTCATAGCGGGCATGGAGCGCCCTGCCGGCCGTATGGATCCCGATCATCGTACCTGCCCGCACGACCGACGGTGAAAAACCGGCCAGTGCGGCATAGGAAAACAGCAGCAATGCCAGGACAGCATGCCCCGCCAAAGAGCGCTTCCTGCCAAAGAACCAGAGATACAGACTGTACAGCATCCCGACGTGCAGCCCGCTCACCGCCAGCACATGCGCTGTCCCGTTCCGCTGAAAAGCAGTGTATGTCTCCTCCTGCAGAAGGCTTTTGCTGCCGAACAGCATCGCGTTCAGGACGGCGCGCTGCTCTTCCGGCAGATACGGTGCCAGCGCCTGTTCCAGCGCCCGCCGCCTGACAGCATAGAAACGGCGCCATGCGCTCTCCACTCCTCCGAGCCGGGCTTTTTCCAGCCTGCAACAGCTATAGACCCGCCGGCCGCGCAGATACAGCGCATAGTCAAAACAGCCGGGATTACGGGCTGTCTTCGGTTTAATGATCACCCCTTTCCCTTCGATCCGGCATCCTTCCGGCACCTGCCTTCCGAAATCGCTGCTGTACTCAGCCAGCACCCGGCTTCCCGTATCGGTGCGGATCAGCATACGGCAGCCCTCACCGTCAGCGGTATCGTCCGCCAACGGCTCACAGGAGAGGACGGTTCCCGACAGAACCGCCGGCTGCCCCTCTTTGACCGCGACCGGGTCGGAAAGCGCTTCCAGCATCGCCAGCTGCATGACAAGAACA
>JAILFI010000037.1 GCA_024697655.1 Clostridiales bacterium | reverse complement strand
CGAGCGTGCCGGCCATGAACCAGACGCCGTAGATCACATCGAACGCGAAATCCGCGAAACCGGTCGTCGCCAGTGCCGCCGCCAGCGCCATGCCGACGTTGAAGACCGCCAGATAGACGATCGCGAACAGCAGCCCCAGCAACGCCATCATGATGACATCACGCAGCGCCCATCCCTGTTTGGTGTTCAGATTGTTTTCCATTTGTTGTTCTCCTTCCTCCGGAAGTATCAAAAAACCTCCGGCACATGCAGGAGGATCTTTTGCTTGTCTTTACTCTCGCTCTCCCTACGCCGGCATGATCCGGATCAGGTGATAAGGGTCTGCGGACACGGCTACCGGCATTCCGGCGGTCTGTGCACGCACTCTCAGCAAACACTCCCCTAGCAAGTCACTATTGAATTCTGCTTTAGTATAGTGAGCGGCCATGCATTTGTCAATAAAATGCATTTAAAGTCGCTTCCCTGCATGAAAAAAGCGCCTGGCCAGGCGCTTTTCTTTCTCTTTTGTTCCGGACAGGCTGTTTAAGAATACGTCTCGAACTTTTCGTTGCAGCGCGGGCAGGTGATCCGTACCTTCCCTTTCCCCGCTGGCACTCGCACCTGCTGCTTGCAGGACGGACAGTAATAATAGCAGTAGATGGTACCGCCTTTTTTACTGGCGCGGTCGTTCTCGCGCGCCTGCTCCTCCTGCGAGTAGGTGTACGTGCCGTTCGCCTTCTGCTGCCGGGCGTTCTGCGTGAAATCGCCGCGGTACATGTTGCCGTTCTGCCGGTACCCGGAACCGCCGCGTTTCTGCCGGCGGAAATAGCGCCAGTTCGCAAAGCGGTTCCTCAGGTTGATGAACTTCTGGTTCTCCGCGACGCGCGCGCCGGTGTTGCGCGAGAACATGCGGAACAGCATCCAGAAGAACAGCGCCAGTCCGATATAATACACGATGCTGCTGCGGAAGATCCGGCCGAGGATCTCGATCGCGAACGACGCGATCATGAGGAACATCCCCAGCTGGTCCCAACCGTAACGGCCGCGCATGAATTCCATGAACCGGTATCCCCAGTTGCCCATTGCTCGTTTCTCTCTTTCTTATCCTATTTGCTCGACTGCGGAAGCTCCGTCTTTTCGCCCGTCTGCTCGGTTGTCTTCTCGGAAAGCCCGCGGCGGTGGATCTCCTGCATGCGTTCGTCGACGTCCGCGAGCACAGTCGCGCAGGCGATCAGCTGGTCGCGGTCCTCTTCACTGATATCGCCCTGCTTTTTATACTTCAGTTCGTGCTCCAGACTTGCCCAGGTATCCATGGCGATCGTCCGGAGCTGGATCTCGACCGGCATCCGTTCTGTGCGCGCTGCCTGGAAGACCGGCACGAGCACCACCAGATGCAGACTGCGGTAGCCGCTCGGTTTGGGGTTGGCGATGTAGTCCTTGCGGGCGATGAGTTCGATGTCATCCTGCCTGAGCAGCAAATCCGCCATCGTATACAGGTCGTCCACATAGTTACAGATGACGCGGATCCCTGCGATGTCCGTCAGGTCGCGCATCCCATCCAACGTGACGGGAAGCCCGCGGCGCTGAAGTTTTTCGACCGTGCTGTCGATCGACTTGAGACGCGCCTCCATGCTGTGGATCGGCGTGTAATCGCTGCGGATGCGGAATTCGTCATCCAGAATATCCAGTTTGGTCGCGATCTCCTTGATCGCGGATTTGTACAGATTGCGCAGTTCTACGAACCGCTTGAGGTCGCCCTGCGCGAGCCGCAGCTCGCCGGGCAGCGAATCCAGATTCGGCACTGCCGCATCGTCTCGGATCTCGATCATGCCGTTCCTTCCTTTCTATTCCCGGGCAGCCCCTTCCTGCACGAAGGCCTGCGCCTGTTTTATTATACCATGCTTCCTGAAAGAATACTGTTGTTTCAGACGATCGCTTTGCGCCTAGATCGGCAAATAGTCGACCAGTTTCCCATCCTCGTAGACGAGCGTATACCCGCGCGCAGGTGCCGGGATCCACTCGTGGAACTGGCTGTCCGCCACCCCTTTCGCGTTGGAGATCAGCAGCGCGATCGTCCCGCCGTGGCAGATGACCACCGACTCCGCCGGCGCGTCCGGGTGCGCCGCCAGATAAACGCGCTGCGCATCGAGCACTTCCCGGATGCCGCTTTCGATCCGGGCGATCATCTCGTTGGCGCTCTCCCCGCCGGGCGGCGGGTTGTCAGCACTGTAATGATCCAGCCAGTCGCGGTACCGTGGGTCGCTCATCAGCTCTTCGTGGTTTTTCATCTCGAAAGCGCCGAAATTCCGTTCGCGAAGCGCCTTGACGACCTTGTGCGGCCTGTTGCCGTAGATGATCCGGAACGTCTGCTCGGTGCGCCCTTTCCCGGTCGTGTAGTATTCTTCTGTGTCCGGTGCGGGGTAAATGCCTTCGTCCCGGTACCGTTCCGTCTGTGCGATGCCCTCCGGCAGGAGCGGGATATCCGTCGCGCCGTAGTAGCAGCGCCGCTTTGTCCCCTCTGTATCACCGTGGCGGATCAGATGCACCTTTTGTATCATAACAGTCTTTGCGTTTCCTTTAGTTTCTCTGTGAATTCTTGTAATTCCCGCCCGTTCTTTATTTCAGCCGCTGCGGGATGCCGCAGAACACGCGCTCCACGCGCTCCGCGATGCCGGCCAGGTACAGCAGCGCGCGGCCGTTCATCTCGCGCCACGCCCGGTCCACCGGGTCCATCGGCACCAACCCCTGCGAAATGTCGTCGCAGACGATGACCTTATCCGCCAGTTGCGCTTCGTGCGCGCGGAGCCAGTCCGCCGCTTCGAGCTGCTCCTCGGCATACAGGTGCGTGAACGCCTCGAGCCCGTCGATGATGTCTGCCGAAAGGTCGAGGTCGAGTTTATCTTTATTCTCCGGCAGCCGGCAGTCGTAGACCGTGCCGCCATAGGTTTCTTTCGCGTAATCGCCTTTCCCCTGAAAGGCGCCGCCGATGATGAGCTTCATTCGATCTCCCTCCTACATTGGCCAGTAATACCCGACCAGCGCGATCGTCAGCACCCCGGCCAACTCCCCGACAACCATCTCGTAGCCGGCGATGTCGCCGCTCATGCCGCCGAGCTGTTTTCTCGCAACGCTGCCGGCGAGAAGCGCCGCAAAGTGGGCTGCCAGCGGCCCCGTGAACAGCATAGCATAGCCGAATACCGCACCGTTTCGGATACGCAAATACTGCAGCAGGATGGCCAGCGCGAATGCCAGCACTTCCCAGACGATGATCCACGCCGTTCCGCCCGCTGCCGTTTTGTCAGCAGCCGGCGCACCGAGCCCGTTCTGCTCCGCACTGTTCATCGCCGCGTACTGGCTGGTGGAAAGCGGTGTCTTGTGCAGCGTGTCGAGCGCCGCCGCCCCGCGGGAGGCAGCCATGAGCGCGCCGAGGAACGCCCCGTCGAGGAGCGAGTTGCGGCCCGCGATCACAAGCATCGCCGCGAAGAGGACCAGAAAGAGCATGACCGTCCGGATCACCGCGAACGAACCGACATGGGAATCCTTGAGGATCCGCTGCCGCTCCGCGAGATCACGCCTGGACAGGATCGCGTCGCTGACATCCATAAAGCCGTCGAGGTGGATGCAGCCGCTGACAAGGAACGGATAGACCGTCATCGCTGCCGCTGTCAGCACCACCGGCACTTCGAGTGTCAGAAGCACCCCGTACAGCGCAAACCAGAGTGCGCCGAGCATGATCCCGAGCGCGGGATACATGATCAGCATCCATTTGCGTTTGTCTTCGTCCCACACTTTGTGCGGACAGGGGATCGCACAGAACATCCCCCACGCCATGAAAAATCCTGTCAGCATCGTCTTTCTCCGCCGCCTTTCCGGCATTCACAGGTCCGGCAATTCTTACTTATAATTGATGATCTGTCCGGCCGCGACCTCGATGACCTTGTCACAAGCCGCCGCGACCGTTTTATCGATATAGGCAAGCCCTTCCATATAGCCTCGCGTCCATTCGTCGTACCGTGCCCCGCCGCCGTAGATATAGTCGGAGACCAGCACCGCGTCTTTGGTGTCTTCGAGGAATCGCACCAGCTGTTCCGCCACCCTTGCGGGCGCGTCGCTGTCCAGTCCGCCGTCCGCGAACGGCTCGCGCGAGGCGAACATCTCGTTGGCCAG
Source organism: Clostridiales bacterium (assembly GCA_024697655.1). The sequence goes on along the minus strand of JAILFI010000037.1, from coordinate 201 downwards.
CAGTGCCGTCACGCTGTCCAGCAGGAAGACACCGTCCGGATCCGCCTTGGCAGGGACCTCTTCAATGTGATGCGACTGCTCGATGGTGGTAAAGCCCCATCCTTCCCGCTCTTTGAGATGGCGGGCGATGCGGGCCAGATCTTCGTCATCGGTCGGCAGCATGGTGGCAACATAATACAGCGGCCTGCCGCCTTCGGCCAG
>JAILFI010000206.1 GCA_024697655.1 Clostridiales bacterium | reverse complement strand
TGCCTTCTTCTGTAAGTCTGGTGATGTATGTCGTGAGCGGCTCCATCTTGCCGATCATTTCTTCCAGCGCGTCGATGGCGCCTTCTTCCGGGTCCGGAAGCATCTGAATGATCATGCCGCCCGCCGCACCGATATGGTAATCCGGCTCGACTCTCACGCCCAGCGCAACCGATGTGTTCTGCTGCTCAGAGATGTAGAAGTATGCGGTCAGATCGTCTGCGATCTCTCCCGTGACAAAGGCTATGGTTCCCATGTATGGTTCCTTGAGACCGATATCTCTGATCACCGTCAGGTCGCCGATGCCAAGAGAACCGCCGACATCGAGTTTGCCGTCTTCTGTAAGCGGCAGATCCACATGGGGATTGGCCACGTAGCCCTTGACATCTCCGTTGCCATAGGCTGTCGCCAGGATCTGCTCGGCAGGACCGTCGCCCTTGAAGTTAATGGTCAGCTTGTCCTGCGGATTCTTCATCATGATGCCCATGAGTCCGGCCGCCGTCAGGACGCGCCCCAAACCCGCGGAGGTTACCGGCGTCGTGTCATGGATCGTCACCGCCTCCTGCACCAGATCCGTGGTTATCGTGACATATACTCTGAATGATTTGCTCTTGTCAATTGCAATAATCGCCTTGCTCAATGTCCCTCTTCCTTTTTAACAAAATACTATTAAAGTGTACCATAAAAACACTTTTTCTACACCAAATTAACATAATTTATTAGTATAGTTTTTTCAGAAGGGGAAATACTATAGATATCAATTGTTACGGGGGACAAATATGTTCAATAGAGAAAAGGATAAAACGGAAACTTCGGATTACGAACCGTTTTTCACGACAGATGAGCCTATCGCCGAACCGGCGGAGCAGGCGTCGTGGAACAACTACGAAGAAAAAGAGAAAAAGCGATCCCACAGAGTTTCGTTTACACGGCGTTCGGTAGCCGTGCTGATCATCTGCTGTGTGCTTCTGTCATCGCTCTTCGGCTTTGGCGGAGCAATGGCCTATGATCACTTCTTTGGAGACGGGATCCTGACATCCAGTACGCCTACTGCGACGGCGACGCCGACAGGCTCCACTTCGGGATACACCCTCGAAAGCGCTACCGGCAGCAGCATGACGATTCAGGAGATCACCAAGAAGGCCAAGTCAAGCGTCGTTGAGATCAAGACGGAAGGCGTGATGTCCGACTCATGGATGCAGCAGTACGTTACTCAGGGTGCCGGCAGCGGCGTCATCATCAGTGAAGACGGATATATCATGACCAACAATCACGTCATCGAGGGCGCAAACAAGATCACCGTTACGACGGCCGACAAGAACTCGTACGATGCGAAGCTGGTCGGAACGGACAACATCAATGACGTTGCTGTAATCAAGGTAGATGCATCCGGACTGACGCCTGCGACCTATGGAAACAGCGATCAGCTGGCGGTGGGAGACCTTGCCGTAGCCATCGGAAATCCTCTCGGTGAACTGGGCGGAACGGTTACCGCCGGCATCATCAGCGCAACTGACAGACAGATCTCCATCGACGGCAAGAACATGTCTCTGCTCCAGACAGACAGCTCCATCAATCCGGGTAACTCCGGCGGCGGACTGTTCAACGGAGACGGGCAGCTTATCGGACTGGTCGTTGCCAAGTCTTCCGGTTCCGATGTTGAGGGACTGGGCTTTGCGATTCCGATCAATACGGCAGCCGATGTAGCACAGAAGATCATAAACGGCGATTATACCGCGGAAGAAAGACCTTGGACCGGCATGACATACACGGAAGGAAGCAGCGGGTTCGACTTCTTCTTCGGAAGCAGCACTTCATCGGTATATATCTACTCAGTAGATACGGACACGGCGAAGAAGGCCGGCTTCGAGGCGGGGGATCTGGTTGCTGAAGTCGACGGCCAGAGCATCACAACGATTGACGACTTGACTTCTGTCATCGCATCGCATAAAGTTGGAGACAAGCTTACATTCAAGGTCATCAGGAACAATCAGGAACTGACCATCGACCTCGAACTCCAGAAGAGAACGAACTAACAGAACGGAACCTTATGAAAACCCTTACCATCAACTGTTCCAAACAATATGAAATCACCATCGGCAGCGGCATTCTCTACAAGGCGGGAAGATGCATCGCGGAGGTCCTCCCGGCCTGCAAGGTATGCATCGTCTCGGACGGGAATGTCAAGGCTCTCTATGGCGGCGATCAAAGCGCCGTCTACCAAAGCCTTTTGTCTGCCGGTTTTGATGTATATGAATATACTTTCACGCCGGGTGAAAAAAGCAAGACCCTGGAAACTGCGGGCGGGCTTTTGGACTTCCTGGCGGATCGCCGCTTCAGCAGAGAAGATGCCCTCATCGCCCTCGGCGGCGGCGTAACCGGAGATATCACGGGCTTTGCTGCGGCCACATACATGCGCGGTATCCGGTACATTCAGATCCCAACCACGCTTCTGGCCTGTGTGGATGCATCCATCGGCGGCAAGACCGGCGTCAACCTGCCGGCGGGCAAGAACCTGGCAGGCGCCTTCTGGCAGCCGGAGCTGGTCCTCGCAGATACGGATGTCTTCGCGACTTTGACAGAAGAACTGTGGCAGGACGGTCTGGCCGAAATGGTCAAAGCCGGCATGATCGGAGATCCGTCTTTGCTGCGCGATCTCGCGGACGGCGACCTCCGCACAATGACCGGAGATGCGCTGACGGATCTGATTCTGAAAGCGCTGGCAGTCAAGGCAGAAATCGTCGCAAAAGACGAACGCGAGACCGGCCCGAGACGTATGCTCAACTTCGGCCACACGGCGGGCCATGCCATCGAAACATGCAGCGGATTTGAGATCTCTCACGGACGTGCGGTCGCTGCCGGCATGC
>JAILFI010000180.1 GCA_024697655.1 Clostridiales bacterium | reverse complement strand
GGCGCATATGGAAATCATCCAGTCGACCGTGTCCAGCAGCGCGTCGACGCTGGTGTCGATCATCGCGGGCGCGCTGATCCTGGGAGAACCGCTGCGGTGGTATCACTTCATCTGCGGCGCAATCATCCTGGCCGGCGTCGTCGGTCTGATGCTGGCTCCGGCAAAAGCAGAAAACGCAGGCAAATCGCTTGCTGATGATATGGAATAAAAATAAGACGATATCGTTTTGTGAAGGAGGAAACCATGAGAGGATCATTTACTTACTGCAATCCGACAAAACTCTACTTTGGCAAAAGCGCGCTGAAGAATCTGGCTGGTGAACTCGAGAAATACGGCCCGAAGGTGCAGCTGATCTACGGCGGCGGCTCCATCAAAAAGAACGGAGTCTACGATCAGGTCTGCGAGGCTTTGACTGCGTGCGGAAAGACGGTCATCGAAGACGGCGGCGTCATGCCGAACCCGACCGTAGAGAAGCTCCGCGAAGGAGTGCAGATCGCCCGCGACAACGACGTGGATCTGCTTCTGGCGGTAGGCGGCGGCTCCTGCTGCGATTATGCAAAAGCAGTCTCCGTTTCCGTCCATGCCGATGACGATCCCTGGGAGAAATACTATGTCCGCTTCGAAGAACCGGACTGCGAGATCGTCCCGGTCGGATGCGTGCTGACTATGGCAGGGACCGGATCCGAGATGAACGGAGGCGCGGTCATCACCAACCACGAAACGAAACAGAAAATCGGACATGTCTTCGGAACAGAGGTCATGCCGAAGTTTACAGTTTTGAATCCGATGTTCACACTGAGCCTGCCGCATTACCAGATGGTGGCGGGAATCTACGATATTTTCAATCACATCTGCGAACAGTATTTCAGCGGCGCCGATGATAACGTGAGCGATTACATCAGCGAGGGACTTATGCGGTCGCTGATCCACAGCTCCCGTATCGCCAACATTGATCCGGAGGACTACGAAGCGCGGTCCAACATCATGTGGACGGCAACGTGGGCACTGAATACTCTGCTCTCCCGCGGCAAGAGCACCGACTGGATGGTCCACATGCTGGGACAGGCGGCAGGCGCGTATACGGACGCGACACACGGCATGACGCTGGCCGCGGTTTCACTGCCGTATTACAAGTATCTGATCCGCACAGCAGGGGAAGCATGCGTTGCGAAATTCGCCCGTTTCGCCACGGAAGTATGGGGTGTATCAACGGAAGGTGAAGATGGCTTGATCCGCAGCCAGGCAGAGCTTGCTTTTGCAGGACTGGCCGCTCTGGAAGCGTGGATGAATGAGCTGGGTCTTGTGATGAGCCTTAGGGAACTCGGCGCGGACGAAGATATGATCGACGGCATCGCAGCAAGCACGATCATTCTCAAAGGCGGCTACAAAGTCCTCTCCAGGGAAGAGGTCGCTGAGATTTTGAAAGAAAGCCTGTAAAAGGGGCGTCAGTAAGGGGAAGAAATGATGATCAGGAAACTGGGACTTTGTTTGTTATGCATCATGGTAGCGGTCACCGGCATGGCGCTGCCCGCAGGGGCGGCTGTGCGGTACATGCCCGATGTGACGAAGGAAATGAGCAAGGCGTCGTACTGGATCGATAAGGTCGGCGATCCGCAGCGGGTGCAGACAGATCTGGAGAAGATCAAGGCGCTCAATCAGAAAATCTATGCTGATTCATCCATGACCAATGGTCTGCGCGCGTACACAGAAAGCAAGACCTTCAACGGGATACAGCAGGTCTACGATCTGACACATGAGGAAGACACGGTGGAGGACAGCGGATCGCTGTGGTCAGATGCACAATATGATTACAGTATGGGCGTGCAGTATTATCAGGAGCCCGGATCATCCGGGTGGGAGACGTTGCCGTGGGAATGGACGCCTGACGATCCAACAGCCAGGACCGCAACGAATCTGATCTACCGGCCGATGATCGAGAACGCCATCGATCCGAATGCGGAAGAGTCGATGCATTACAAATTTGCGATCTGCACCACCAGAACCTGCCTGCAGGCGTTCCCGTCCCCGCAGGAACTGTACGACGATCCGACGGATCCGGATTTCAGTTACAAAACGCACACCGTGATCCGCGTCAATGAACCGGTCGTCCTCAAGACATGTTCGGCGGACGGAGAATACTATCTCGCAATCACAGCAGGGATGCGGGGAGGCTGGATACCAACGGCGGACATCGCTATCTGCGAAGACCGTGATGAATGGCTGGATGCCTGGTGTACAGACCATGTGCTGGTCGTTCTGGAGGATAAAATCTACACAGAAGAGTCCAACTCCACACCGCAGACAGGCGGCCGCAAGCTGACCATGGGGACCCGCCTGAAGCTGGCAGAGGAGTCTGTGATCAGCGGCAGCATCGGAAACCGCACCGCCCACAACAATCATGTCGTTTGGATGCCGATCCGCAAGGCTGACGGTTCCTTTACGAAAAAACTCGCTCTTATTGGCGAGAACCGCAAAGTCAGCGAAGGCTATCTGCCGGTCACGACAGAAAATATCCTTCAGGTTGCCATGAATCAGCTGGGCGACACCTACGGGTGGGGCGGTATGCTGGAATCCGAGGATTGCTCTGGATTCATGCGCACCGTCTACAGCTGCTTCGGCCTGGATCTGCCGCGTAACGTCGACCGGACAAACGGGGTCCTGAAGGCGTGGACTCTCTCAGATATGAGTGACGCAGAAAAGACCGGATTCATCCGCACACTGCCGCCGGGTACGATTCTGGTTTTCCCGGGACATGAAATGATGTATCTGGGATACGAAGGTGACAAGCTCTATGTCATCAGCTCCGTGAGCACAGTCATGCTGGACGGTGTGCGGACCCGTGTGCGCGGCGGGATCATCAACACTCTGGATATGATGCGGCCGAGCGGGCACACATGGCTGATGGATCTGAAGACAGCGGAAGTGCCGTATCTGGGAAGCGACGATCCTGATCCGCAGCTGTCTCTGGCAAAGGCATCCGTCACCGGAATCAAGAACAAGATATTCACAGGGAAGGCGCTGACCCAGAAGCCGTCTGTCGACATGGGCGGAATCACCCTCGTTGCAGGAACTGACTACAAGATCACCTACAGCAAAAACAAAAATGCCGGCACGGCCAGCTTCACGATCAAGGGAATCGGATCTTATAAAGATACGATTAAAAAGACCTTCCGCATCGCAAAAGCCTCCAATCCTATGAAAGTCAGCGGGAAGACCGTCAAGGTGAAGCGCGAGACCCTGAAGGAAAAGGCTGTAACAGTCAAGGCTTCGACTGCGTTCAAGATCACCGGCGCCCAGGGCAAACGCACCTTCACAAAACAGAAAGGCAGCAAGACACTCACCGTGAAGAAGAACGGAACGATCATCGTAAAGAAAAAGACCCGCACGGGGACCTACAAGGTGAAAGTCCGTGTGAAGGCTGCCGGAAACGCGAACTACAAGAGCAGCACCAAGACCGTCACCGTCACCGTAC